>CAISKG010000600.1 GCA_903885855.1 uncultured Planctomycetaceae bacterium | reverse complement strand
GGCAGCGGCGGCGACGACCGCGTCGGCCGGGATGGCGATCGGCCCGTCGGCGGCCGGGCGGGCGCTGCCGTCGCCGGTGCCGACCACAGGGAGGATGGGCCATGCGGGAATGGCGCGGTGGATCGCGGGCAGCGCGAGCACCGCGGCGAGCGCGCACGCCCAGACGAGATGCCGCTCGGCCGCAGAGGACGAGCGCAGGACCGCGGCGAGCGCGGCGGCGACGACGAGCACCACCGTCGCCCGGGCGACGAGCGCCGGCCCGGCGGCCGCCACCATCTCGAGGCATCCGCTCATGCCCGGGCCCTTTCGTTCTGGCGGGTGCGTCGGGCCTCCCGGATCAGCCCGGCGAGGCGCTTGAGCTGGGCGTCGTCGAGATCCGCCGCCGATTCGCCGAGGTGCGCGGCGACCGCCTCCTCGAGCGAGCCGCCGAAGAAGACGTCGAGGACGCGCCGGAAGGCCCCCGCGCCGGCGCGCTTCTGCGGCCGGGAGGGGCGGTAGACGTAGGTCCGTCCCTCCTCGGAGTGCACCACGTGCCCCTTCTCCTCGAGGATGCGGAGGAAGGTGCGCACGGCCGTCTTGCTCGGCGCGTCGGGGAGATCGGCCACCACCTCGGCGGCGGAGGCCCGGCCCCGGGCGTAGACGACGTCGAGGATCTGGCGCTCCCGGCGGCTCAGGCTCGGTTCGGCGGAAGGGGGCATGAAGCGGATGTCCTGGAAGGGCGACGCGACGGCTAATTTTTTAGCCTCGGCGCGGGTGCGGCGTCAACGCAGTATGCTAAAAAATTGGCCGACGTCCCCCCTCGAACGGATGCCCCCATCATGCAGCGACTCCCAGCGTGCCTGCCGGCGATCGTCGTGGCCCTCGGCGCCGTGGCGCTCCCCGCGCGGGCGCAGGACGCGGCCGGCCCGAGCACCCCTCCCGCCCGGACGGCGGCCGACATGGGCAAGCCGGTGCAGGTGTTCGTGCTCCTCGGCCAGTCCAACATGGTGGGCCTGGGGAAGGTGAAGGGGGGCGAGATCTCGCTCGAGCACGCGGTTCGCGAGAAGGGGAAATACCCCTATCTCGTCGATGCGTCGGGGGCCTGGAGCGTGCGGGAGGACGTGCGCTACGTGCAGTACATGTCGGGCAAGGGGCCGCTGCGCAACGAGTGGATGACCGTGGCGGGGGGGAACCTCGGCCCCGAGTACGGCATCGGCCACACGCTCGGCGACGCCATCGACGCCCCGGTGCTGATCCTGAAGTGCTGCATCGGCAACCGCGCCCTCGGCTGGGATCTCCTCCCGCCGGGGAGCCCGCGGCGCGAGTTCGTCGCGCGCGACAAGGCGGGCGCCGAGAAGCGGCTGGTGTACGCGGGCTCCGGCGACCGGCCGGAGTTCTGGGAGATGGATCCGGCCCGGGGTCTGGACACCGAACCTCCTCCCTGGCTCGACAAGAACGGCAAGACGATCGACTGGTATGCCGGCAAGCAGTGGGATTCCGACGTCGGCGACGCCAAGCGCGCCCTCGCCGCCCTCGACACCCACTATCCCGGCGCGACCGGCTACGAGGTCGCCGGTTTCTTCTTCTGGCAGGGGGAGCGCGACGCCGGCAACGCGGGGCACGCCGCCCACTACGAGCGCAATCTCGTCGCCTTCATCAAGGCCCTGCGGGAGGCCTTCGACGCGCCCCGGGCGCGGTTCGTGTGCGCGACGCTGGGGGAGGCGGTCGAGGGGGGCACGGGACCGGGGCAGGACGTCTTCGACGCGCAGGCTGCCGTCGACGGCGCAACGGGGCGCTACCCCGAGTTCCGCGGCAACGTGGCCACGGTCGTCACCCACCCCATGGCCCAGGGGGGCAGCGGCAACGGCCATTACGGCGGCAAGGCCGAGGTCTCCATGGACGTCGGCGAGGCGATGGGGCGGGCCATGGTGGATCTCCTCGGCCTCGAGCGGACGGCACCCCCGGCCGACGCCACCGCGCCCTGACCGCCCCCGCGCGCCGGCGGGGGCGCGGGTCAGTGGCGCTGCGGGCCCGGC
>CAISKG010000599.1 GCA_903885855.1 uncultured Planctomycetaceae bacterium | reverse complement strand
GCCCCGCGGCCGGCCGGCGGCGCCCGCCCGCGGTCCCCTGCACCGCGGGCGTCGGCCGCGTATCATCGCGCGGTCGTCCCCGCCCTCCGGGAGCTCCACCCGTGCCTTCCGCATCCCCGATCGTGCCGTCCGTCGCCTTCGTCGCCGCCCTGCTCGCCCTCGTGCTGCCGCCCTCCGCGCCGGCCGTCGCCGCCGATCCCCCGCCGCGCGACCACGACATCGTCGTCGACGACTATTTCACCCTCGGCACGATCACGGCTCTGGCGGTGAGCCCCGACGGCCGGAGCATCGCCTACGTCGAGCAGCGCTGGGAGGGGGACGACGAGGCCCGGGCCGCCGATCTGTGGGTCGTCGACGTCGCCAGCCGGGCCCGGCGCCGGCTCTCCTTCGACCGGGCCGAGGAGGCCGCCCCGCAGTGGAGCCCTGACGGCCGGCACGTCTACTTCTCCGCCGACGTCCGCCGCCCCGGCGACGACGCCCCGCCGCACGACGGCAAGCGGCAGGTGTGGCGCGTCGCGCCCGACGGCAGCGGCCTGCAGGCGGTGACGCGCGTCAAGGACGGCATCGGCGCCTTCGAGCTCTCGGCCGACGGCCGCGCGGTCTACCACACCGTCGCCTCCCTCCGCACCGACGAGCCCTGGAAGGATCTCCGCACGCGCCACAAGGGGCTCGAGTACGGCCACGGCGTGACGCGGTTCACGGAGGTCTGGCGGCTCGACCTCGAGTCGTGGCGCGACGAGAAGATCGTGGACGAGCGGCGCGTCATCAACGCCTTCCGGGTCTCCCCCGACCAGGCGCGGATCGCGATGGTGACGACGCCGGACGACGAGCTCTACCACCTCGAGGGCTGGTCGCGCGTCGACGTCTGGGAGGCCGCCACGCGCACGGTGCGCACCGTGACCCCCGACGGCTGGCGGGCCGATCACGCCTCCCCCTACGGCTGGATCGGCAGCCCCTGCTGGTCCGACGACGGGGCGCTGGCCTTCTCGGTCGAGTACGACGGCCACCCCTGCCGGGTCTGGGCCTGCCAGTGGGACGGCCCCGAGCCGCACCTCTTCGAGATCCCGCGCCCCGCCGGGGTGAGCGTGATCGGCGAGCGCCTCGCCTGGCGCCCCGGGTCGCGCGAGCTGTGCTTCGTGGGCGAGTCGCGGGCCCGGGCCCGCGTCCACGGCATCGACGACGTCCGGCCCGGCGGCGCGTGCGCCCCGCGCGAGCTCACCCCGGGCGACCATGCCGTGTCGGCCTTCGCCTTCGGCCACGCCGCGGGCACCCTCGCGGTGATCGACGCCACGCTCACCGATCCGGTCGACATCTGGGCCGGCCCGCCGGGCGCGGCGCTCGAGCGGATCACGAAGATCAACCCCCAGGTCGACCGCTGGAGGCTGCCGCGCATCTCGCTCGTGCAGTGGACGGCGCCGGACGGCCGCGAGGTGGAGGGGGTGCTGGAGCTGCCCCCCGACGCCGAGCCGGGCCGGCCGCTGCCGCTGGTGGTGGAGATCCACGGCGGCCCCACGGCGTCGTCGCTCTTCCACTTCGAGTTTCGGATCTACGGCCGCGGGATGCTCCCGGCCCGGGGCTACGCCGTCCTCTCCCCCAACTACCGCGGGTCGACCGGCTACGGCGACGCCTTCCTCGAGGAGCTGGTGGGGCGCGAGAACGACGTCGAGGTGGCCGACATCCTCGCCGGCGTGGATTGGGCGGTGGCACGCGGGATCGCCGACCCCGACCGGCTGGGCGTGATGGGCTGGAGCAACGGCGGCTACCTCACCAACTGCCTCATCGCGACGTCCGACCGATTCAAGGCGGCCAGCAGCGGCGCGGGGGTGGTCGACCAGGTGATCCAGTGGGGCACCGAGGACACGCCCGGCCACGTCGTCAACTTCATGGCCGGCGCCCTGCCCTGGGCCCGTCCCGAGGCCTACCGCGAGGCCTCCCCCCTCTACCGCCTCGACGGCGTGCGCACGCCGACCCTGATCCACGTCGGCGAGGCCGACGCGCGCGTGCCGGCGGCCCACGCCCGGGCGCTCTATCGGGCGCTCAAGAACTACCTCGATGTGCCGGCGGAGCTGATCGTCTATCCGGGCGCGGGCCACGGCCTCGTGAAGCGGAGCCACCGCCGGGCGAAGATGGAATGGGACCTGGCCTGGTTCGACCGCTACCTGCTGGGGCGGTCGCCCGAGTCGCCCGCCGCGCCGGCGGCGGCGCCCTGACCGTCGCGCCCCGCGCCGGCGGGGCGTCACATCCGGCATCTTCGGCCGCTTCGCCGTTCCGCTCGCCACGGCCTCATCCGCCGGCCGATGACGCTCCGGTCGTCCCCCGGCACCGCCCTCCCCCGCTTCCCGCCCGTGGCCGCACCGCGCGCGCTTTCCCCGCCGCCGCCGCGCTACGCCTCGCTCGACGTGTGGCGCGGCGTGGCCTGCCTCACGGTCGTGGCCGGCCACGCCGCGAGCCTCCTCGGCGGCCGGCCCATGGCGGCCGATGCCCCGGGGGCGGAGCGGGCCGTGCGCGGCATCCTCGCCCTCGGCTGGATGGGGGTGCCGCTGTTCTTCGTGATCAGTGGCTACTGCATCGCCGCCGCGGCGCGGGCCGCCCGGGAGCGGGGGGATCGCCCCGGGGAGTTCTTCCGGCGCCGCTTCCGGCGCATCCTGCCCCCGTATTGGTGCTGCGTCGCCCTCACGGCGGCCGCCGCGCTCCTCCTCGCGGCGGCCGATCCCGCCCTCGTCACCGATCCCCGGCACGAGGGAGCGCTGCCGACGGACATCGGGCCGCTCCACTGGCTCGGCAACCTGACCCTCACCGAGACCTGGCTCGGGCATCTCACCGGCGCGCCCTTCCGCTGGCGCGACATGGTCGTGGCCCCCGCCTGGACGCTCTGCTACGAGGAGCAGTTCTACGCCGTCGTCGGCCTCCTGGCCTGGGTGGCAGGGCCGCGGCTGGGGGCGGCGCTGGTGGCGGTGACGGCGGCGGTGCTCGTGCGCGGCATGCTCCGCCCGGAGGCCATCAACTCCGGCTTCTTCTTCGACGGCCGCTGGCTGTTCTTCGCCGCCGGTCTGGCGGTGTGGTTCGACGCGGCCGCCCCCTCCCGGCGCACGCGTCTCCTCACGCGCGGCTACCTGCTCGTGGGCCTCGCGTGGGCGCTGCGCGACCCGGGGGTGTTCCTCCTCCGCTCCCACGGCGTGGAGCACGAGTGGCTGGCGTCGTTCCTCTTCGCCTGGGTGGCCCTCCTCCTCCATCCGTTCGACGCGCGCGTCGCGGCGTCGCCCCTGCTCCGCCCGTTGGCCGCCTGCGGAACGCGCTGCTACAGCATCTACCTCGTCCACTGGGCGGTGGTGAAGCCCCTGAGCCTGGTGATGGAACGGGCCGGATGGGTCTCCTGGCAGGCGACGCTCGTGGGCACGGTGCCGGCCTGCCTCGCGGCGAGCGTCGCCCTGGGATGGCTGTTCCACGCCTGGGTCGAGCGCCGCTTCCTGAACGCCCCCGCGGCCCGGGGCACCGCCGGGGCGCCCGAGCCACCGGCCACGCTGCCGCTGCCCTCGTACCGCCACGCCGGCTGACGGCGTGCCAGGGCCGCGCGGCTCACTCGCGGCGGATGTCGATCGCCGTGATCGCCAGGCCGGCGTCGTCGACGATCGTGAGCGCGTAGACGTCCTGCACCTCGAGCCCCTCCGGCGACGTGGCCAGCCCCGGGAAGAGCGCCTGGAAGTCGCCCACGGCCAGGTCCGCCTCCCAGCCGTCGGCCACCGTCCGCAGCCGGTCCGGGGGGAGATCGACCTCGAACTTGCCGGCGAACATCCCCTGCATCCGCTGGGTGGAGAAGCCGAAGCGGACGGTCGCCGGCCGCTGGGTGCGCCCGCGGAAGCGGATCCGCGTGGCGGCGTCGAGGCGCACCGGGCGGCCGTCGCCGCGCCGCGCCGCGCCGGCGACGACATGGAGCAGGATCGGGTCTCGATCCGGGATCGGCCAGAGGAGCGGCCGGGCCCGGACGCCCGCCGCGGCGCCGTCGACCGCGAAGCCGGGCACGCCCCACGAGATCGCCCCCTCCCGGTCGGGCTCGAGGTGCCAGGCGTCGGCGGGCTCGGGCTGCGGCTCCACCCGCGGCGCCGTGGGATCGACGAGATCGATCGTGATCTGCTCGCCGTCGGCCACCTCGACGGCCGCGCCGTCGAGCCGCCGCACGACCCGCACGACGCCGCCGTGGACGTGGACCACGGCGGCAGTGGCGCCGGCCCGGATCCGGCACGACGCGCCGTCCGCCTCGATGACGGCCACGGGGCACTCGACGACGATCCTTCCCGCCGCGCCCGGCCGGGCGGTGATCCAGAGCGTGCCGGCTGCGAGCTCGAAGCGGCGCTCCGTGGAGGCGGGCCGCAGCACCCGCAACGAGGTGTCGCCGGCGATCACCAGGCCCGTCTCCTCCCCTGCCGCCAGCGCGCTCCAGGCGTCGCAGGCCCGCGTCTCGAGGAGGTCGCCGGCGACGAGCGTGCGTCCCGGCGGAGGGTCGACGTGGATCGCACCGGAGGCGGCGCACAGCCGCCGCGGGCCGCTCCCGGCGGTGAGGACCGCGTGCGTCGGTTTGGCCGTGGTCCAGAAGGAGAAGGCGCTGGCGGCGAGGCCCGCGACGAGGGCCGTCGCCAGCACCGAAGGCCAGACCAGACGCGCCGCCGCGCGCGGCGCGGCCCCGGGCCGAGGCCCCTCGTCGGCCGCGACGGAGGCGGGGCCGGCGACCGAGGGGAGGCCGACGGTCTCCGCGGCGACGACGGCGTGCTCGGCCAGATCGCGGAGCATGCCCCGGGCACGGGGATCGCGCCCGAGGAGCTCCGCGACGGCCGCCCGCTCGGCCGCGTCGCCGGCGCCGTCGAGATGGGCCACGAGGCGCGCCAGCAGCGCGTCGTCGTCGGGGTGATCGGGCTCTCCGCTCATCGATCCGCGCCTCCCGCCGCCGCCAGTTTGCCCTCGACGCACCGCCGCAGCGCGGCGTGGAGCCTCGAGAGCCGCTTGTAGACCGCCTCCAATCCCGCACCGAGGCGCTCCGCCACCTCCGCGCAACCGCGGCCGTCAGCGTAGCGCAGCCGCAGCAGCCGCCGCGAGGCCTCGGGCACGGCCTCCAGGCAGGCCCGCAGCGCCGCCAGCCGCGCGTCGTCGGCACCGACGCCGATCCATTCCGCCTCGACGCGCTCGAGGACCGCCGCGTCGATCCCCACCGCCTCGCGTCGGCGCCGCCGGCTCCAATCGATCGCCGCGTGGCGCGTGCAGACGAAGGCCCACGACACCAGCGCCGCCTCCGCGTCGAAGGCCGCGTCGCCGGCGATCGCCCGCACCGCCACGGTCTGGAAGATGTCCTCGGCGGCGTGGGCGTCGCGCGTCACGAGCCATGCGGCGGCCGCGAGACGCGTGCGCCACTGCATCAGCGTGCGGAGGATGGAGGGCTGGTCGAGGGGCATCGGTGGCTGCGACCGGCGGGCCGCCTCAGTCGGGCGACCGCACGAGGTCGACCGTGATCGGCTGCGGGAGCTCCACGGTGAGGCGCATCCGGTCCGGGCCGCGCCACTCGTGGCGGAAGCCGAGGTCGAAGCGGTTGCCGTCGGCGCCGGTGATCGAGAGGCGGAGGGTCGCGGCCCCGTCGTCGCCCACCGTCCAGCCGCCATGGAAGGTCGCCCCCCGGGAGTCGCCCCCCACCTGGAAGACCCGGCCGTCGGCCGCCCCCACCGCCATGATCGCCGTGGAGGGATTGTCGCCGCCGGTGTTGGCGATCTCGATGACGCGGTCGGGGATCTTCCAGGAATAGGTCGTCGTCACGTCGCGGCCGCCGGTGCGCTCGTCGACCCAGGTGCCGATGACGCCGTCCCAGGCGCTCGCGCGGAGGATCTCGGCCAGGCTCCGCCCCTTCGCCGGCGCGTCCTCGGGCGGCGCCTCGTTGACGAAGAAGAGGAAATCGTTGCTCACCGGCCCGCCGGGATTCTGCACCTGCAGCAGGTGCATCCCGTCGGACGGCGTGGCGGCGAGCTCGACGACGACCGTGTCGCCGTCGAGGCGCACGCTCCCGTCCGCGCGCCGGCCGTCGACCAGCGCGACGGCGCCCGCGGCCACGTGCCGGCCGCTCATCGTCAGGAGCCGCTCGTCCCCCACCAGACGCGGGAAGCGCTGGCGGCCCCGCTGGGCATGGAGTTCCCCCTGCGTCCAGAGGGCCGGCTGCGGCGCCGCCGCCCCCGGTCCGCCGCGGGCGGTGAAGGTGACGGCCAGCCGCCCCTCCGCCGCCGCCTCGAGGATCGCCTCGCGCGGCAGCCCCGCGCCATCCCCCCCGTCGATCAGGTAGGCGACGCCGCGCTCGTCGGCCCGCAGCGCCACCGTCACCGGGCGCTCGCCCCCCTCGGCGGCCCACGTTCCCTCGCCGCGCACGATCACCGCGCCGTCGGCGACGGCGTCCTCGAGGGCCGCGAGGAGCTCGCGCGCGAGGCGGTCGCCGGCGGTCGTCCGGTCGATCGTCACCTGCCGACCGAAGGCGCCAGCGAAGCCGGTGCTCGCCTGGAGCACCATGTCCCACACCGGATCGAAGCGCTCCCGGCCCCCCCACGACATCCGCCACACGTCCCGCTCCGGCGCCCCGCGCCGGGCGATGTCGGCGTAGAAGTCGAAGTCGACGATGTTGAGCCGGCCCTGCGGGAGGATCAGCCAGCGGTCCTGGGCGCCGCGCCAGGTGGGGGCGTCCATGCCGCTGCCGGGCGTGTTCGTGCTCACGAGGTGCGGGAGGCGGTGGCAGTCGCCGCAGACGTTCGGCTCCGGCTTGGAGGGGTCGAGGTCGCCGTCGACGTGGAACAGGCGCATGCCGATCCGCGCCCGCTCGCCGACGACGTTGGTCGCCGGGCGTGCCGGAGCCGGCGGATAGGGGATGTCGAGAAGGAACTCGGCCATCGCGTCCCGGTCGGCGGCCGACAGCAGCCCCCCCTTCCCCTCGTCGTTGGTGGCCGGGTCGCCCACGGCCAGCATCGTGCCGGCGAGCCCCCCGTCGACGAGGTGGCGCACGGTGGAGCGGGCGTCGGCGAGGTCGGCGTTGGGGGGCACGGGGGCGTGGACGCTCGCCGAGTTGATGCCGCCGTAGGGATCGCCGGGGATGCCGTCCCAGTGGAAGGGGGCCGTGTCGCGGAGCCCCCGGCAGGGCATCGTCGAACGCGGCATGATCTGCGCCCCGCCAGTGACCACGGGCGTCGCGAGCACCCACAGGAGCTGGTCGGTGTGGCCGTCGGGGTGGCAGCTGGCGCAGGAGAAGGTCTGCGTCGTCGAGGCCGCGGCGGTGTGGAAGGCGATCCTCCCGCGCTGTACGACGGCGCTCGTGGGATCCTCGAGCGGGATCCTGGCCTCGACGCGCGGCGCGGCGGGATCGGCCAGGTCCACGAGCGCCACCTCGGCGCCGAAGGCGGAGAGCACCCAGGCCCGCGCCGGGGCGCCGGCCGCGTCGCACTCGAGCGCCACGCCGTCGGGCCAGGCGCCGACCGCCGCGCGCCCGAGCACGGCGCCGCTGGCGACGTCCACGGTGAACACCCGGTCGGAGCCGGCCGCGGTGGCCACGAGAGTGCGGCCGTCGTCGCTGACGGCGATCCCGAAGGGCGTGGCCAGCGCCTCCCCCGCCGCCGGCTGCGCGGGCGGGAGCGGCTCGAGGTCGTAGAAGCGCGGCGCGGCGCCGGGTGTGACGGCGGTGATGCGGTCGAGGAAGGGGCGGTTGTCCAGCTCGGCCAGGCCGTGCTTCCTCGTCCCGGCCCGGCCGTTGGAGTCGTTGCGGGCGTCGGTCTGGGCGAGGTAGGCGCGCCCCGCGGCGTCCACCGCCATGCCGTAGAGGAGCGTGCCCAGGCCGTCGACCGTCTCCACGAGCGTGTCGGTGGCCGTGTCGAACACGAACAGGTCGCGGTCGGGCACGTCGGGGTGCTTGACGATGTCGACGACGTGGCCGATCGAGAGGACGTTGTTGTGGCGGATCGAGTGCTCCCAGGCGTCGAAGGTCACCAGATCGCCGTCGGGCTTCCCCCGGCCCCCGGAGAGCTGCGTGCGGTTGTGCGACTCGAAGGGCGCCACGTAGAGCCGGCCGCCGCGGACGACGATCGCGCGGGGATCCTGCGCCGGGATGGGGAGCGTCTTCACCACGCGCCGGGCCGCCACGTCGACGACGGCGATCCGGTTCTCGGAGGAGAGGGCGACGTAGGCCTTCGAGTCGTCGGCGAAGGCGATGCCGGCCGGCTCGTCGAAGCGGGTGGCGAGGGTGAGCGGATCGAGGTCCTGGACGGTGGCCACGACCTGGAAGCGGCGCGGGCTCGCCGGATCGAGGTCGATGACGCTCACCGAATCGGAGACGTGGTTGGCGACCCAGGCCTCGCGGCCGTCGGGACGCAGGGCCACGGCGACGGGCTGGATGCCGACCGGGATGCGGCGCACCACGCGGCGGGAGGCGACGTCGATCACGTCGACGGTGTCGGCCGGCGTGTTGGCCACCAGCAGCACGTCGCCGGCGCGCTCGAGCGGTCGGACGTGCGGCGACAGGAAGCCCGGGTGGCCCACGCCCGGCAGCGGGTCGGCCGGGCCGCCGGGGGGAGCGCCGGTCGCGGCCGATACAAACAGGGCGATCGTCGCCAGGACCGACGCCGTCACCCGGCCGCGTCTGGAGCGAAAGGGCTTGACCATGCGAGATCGCTCCGATGGGAGGCCGCGGCCGGATCGCGGTCCGAAGGCTACCCGACGCCCGTCGGGCACCGCCACCCGGCCCCCCAGCAAAACGCCGACGCCGCCCGATCCTGACATGCCGTGCGACGGCGATCCCACCTCGTCGTCCCGGCCCCCCGCCGCCTTCGCGGTCAGGTCGCCGGCCCGTCGTCGAGGCGCACACCGGCCCCACGCATGGCGGCCAGGGCCTTCGCCAGCGAGCCGTCGCGGTCGATCGCCCTGCAGCCGGGGAGGACGACGCGCGTCCGGAAGCCGAGCCGGGCCGCGTCGAGGGCCGACGCCGCCACGCAAACGTCGAGCGCCAGGCCCACGAGCGCCACCGCGTCGACGCCGCGCGACGTCAGATAGCCCTTCAGGCCGGTGGGGGTGATGCGGTCGTTCTCGAAGAACGCCGAATAGCTGTCGAGTCCGGGCCGGAATCCCTTGCGGAGGATCATGTCGGCCAGGTCGGCGCGCAGCCGCGGATGGAACGCCGCGCCGTCCGTCCCCTGCACGCAGTGCTCCGGCCACAGCACCTGCTCGACGCCCCCCACGAAGCCGCGGTCGAAGGGGCGTTTGCCGGCGTGCGCGGCGGCAAAGGAGCGGTGGCCGGGCGGATGCCAGTCGGCCGTGAGAACGCGGACCGCGGCGTCCCCGAGGAGCCGGTTCACCAGCGGCACGATCGCGTCGCCTCCGGGCACCGCGAGCGCCCCGCCGGGGCAGAAGTCGGTCTGCAGATCAACGACGACGAGGGCCTCGTGCACGGGCGGAACGCTCCTGGGAGGAATCCGCGGCGCGGCGGACGCCGACGGCCGGTCCTACCACGAATCCCTCCCCATCCGCCACCGCGACGACCGGGGCGGCACGAAACCCACGCGGCCCCTGCCGGCCGCGGCCCTCTCGGAGCCGGTCGCCCGGGCGGCGTCAGGATCGGAAGTATCCATCGTTTTCCCTGGGGCTCCGTTACGATGCGGCCCCTCTCCCGCGTGCCGACGCTCCCGGAACGGATGCCATGACCGACCCTGCCCCCGCCGTCCGCCGCCACGATCTCGATGCGCTCCGTGCCACCGCGATGCTCCTCGGCATCGCGCTCCATGCGAGCCTGGCGTACGTCCCGGGCATCCCCTGGCCGGTGCAGGACGCGCACCCGGCCCCGTGGCTGGGGCTCCTCTTCCTGGCGATCCACGGCTTCCGCATGCCGCTGTTCTTCCTCCTGAGCGGGTTCTTCACGGCCATGCTCTGGCAGCGCCGGGGCGCGGCGGCGATGCTCGCCCAGCGCTACCGGCGCGTCTTCGTGCCGCTGGTGCTCGCGAGCGTGACGCTCCTCCCCCTCTTCACGCGGCTCTCGCTCCAGAGCGTCGAGGCGCAGGCGGCCGCCACCCGCCCCGAGGAGCCACGACTCGTCCGCGCCATCCGGGCCCACGACGCCGACGCGGTCGCCGCGGCGCTCGCGGCGGGCGACGATCCCTCCGCGCCCGACCCCGAGTTCCGCATGCCGCCGATCTGGTTCGCGGCCATCGAGGGGGACGCCGCCGCGGCCCGGCTGCTCATCGCCGCCGGCGCCGATCCCGGCGCAGTCGGGCCCGACGGCCGCACGCCCCTCCACGCCGCCGCCTTCACCGGCCGCGCCGACGTGGTCGAGGTGCTTCTCGGGGCCGGCGCCGAGCCGCTGCCGCGTTCCCCCGCCGGCGACACCCCCCTCGATTCGACGAACGTCGACGCCGCCACCACGGCGTTCATCGCCGAGGCCCTGCGCGTGCGGCTCGACGATCCCGACGCCCTCGGGCAGGGCCGGGCCCTCGCGCGCACGCTCCTCGCCGAGCGCGCGGGGGTGACGCCCCCCGCGCCCACCGCGCCGCGCGGGGCGGGCACGCTCGACTCGCTCCGCGACGCCTACCGGGCCTGGCTCCTCGATCCCCGCTGGACCGTGCCCCTCCCGCCGCGCGGCGAGCGGCAGTCGCTCGTCCTCTCCGACGCCTTCGGCTACCTGTGGTTCCTCTGGTTCCTGGTGTGGTACGCCCTCGCCTTCGCCGCCGTGGCCGCGATCGGGCGACGGCTTCGCCTGCCGCTGCCGCCGCGGCGGCTGGTGGCCTCGCCGCTGGCGCTCGTGTGGCTCGTGCCCCTCACGCTCCTGCCGCAGGTCTTCATGGGGCTCTTCACCCCCGCCTTCGGCCCCGACACCTCCACGAGCCTCCTGCCGCAGCCGCACCTGCTGGCCTACTACGGGCTGTTCTTCGCCCACGGCGCCCTGCTGTTCCTGTGCGGCGACGACGACGACCGCGTGGGCCGCCGCTGGGGGCTCGCGCTCGCCGCGGCGATCCTCCTCTGCTTCCCCGCCGGCTTGGCCACCATGGGAAGTCCACTCGCCACGGCGCTGCCGCAGGTGCTCTACGCCTGGCTGATGTGCTTCGCCGCGATCGGCCTCTTCCGCCGGCTCGTGCCGGGCGAGAGCGGCACCTGGCGCTATCTCTCCGACTCCGCCTACTGGCTGTACCTCGTCCACATGCCGCTGCTGATCGTGCTGCAGCGCGCGATCGCCCCCTGGGACCTGCCCGGCACGGTGAAGTTCCTCCTCGCCTGCGGCGCGGCCACGGTGATCCTCCTGGCGAGCTACCAGCTCGTCGTGCGCCACACGCCGCTGGGCACGCTCTTGAACGGCCCGCGCGGTCAGCCGCGCAGCCGCGCTGCCACGAGCGCCTCGTCGTAGACGCAGCCACGCCAGGTGCCGCCGCTGGCGGCCTGGAGGAGCGCCCAGAGGCGGGTGTCGGCGGGGAGGCGCGGGTCGGGGGCGAGGTCGTCGCGGGGGGGCCGGGCGGCGAGTTGCTCCTCGCCCCAGGCCGGGTCGTGGCGCTCCCCCCCGGCGCCGATCAGGTCGACCCTCCCGGTCGCGGCCCGGCCGTCGATCACGATCCGCACCAGGTCGCCGTCGCGGAGCCTGCCGAGCGGGCCGCCGGCGAGCGCCTCGGGGCCCACGTGGCCGACGCAGGCGCCGGTCGAGACGCCGGAGAACCGCGCGTCGGTGACCAGCGCCACGCGGTTCCCCCCCGGCAGCGTCTTCAGGGCGCTGGTGACCTGGTAGGTCTCCTCCATGCCGGTGCCCATCGGACCGATGCCTGCGAGGACGAGGACGTCGCCGGCGTGGATCTCCCCCTGCTTGATCGCGGCCATCGCGGCCCGCTCGCTGGTGAATACGCGGGCCGGACCGCGGTGGCGGTAGACGCCGTCGGAGTCGAGCACGGCCGGGTCGATCGCCGTGGCCTTCACGACCGCGCCCTCGGG
>CAISKG010000598.1 GCA_903885855.1 uncultured Planctomycetaceae bacterium | reverse complement strand
TTCGCTCCTCGCCGGCACCGTCGGCTTCGACGACGCCTTCCGGATCGCCGCCCTGCGCCGTGCCTGCATCGCCGACGTGCGCACCGGGAGGATCGATCCCGCGCGGCCCGCCGCCGCCGGCGAGATGGCCACGCGCGAGGCCCTCCGGCGCCGCGGCTTCAGCGACGCGTTCGTGGAGCGGTTCTTCGCGCCGTTCTTCGGCGGCGTCTTCCTGGAGCGCGCCCTCGACACCTCCGACGCGGTCTTCGCCTCCACCTTCGCCATGTTCGCCCTCGGCCGCGCCGGCCTGCCCCACGGAGGCATGGCGGCGATCCCCGCGCAGCTCGCCGGCGACCTGCCCGCCAAGGCGCTGCGCCTCGGCACGCGCGTCGCGGCGGCCGGTCCGGGGGGCGTGACGCTCGCCGACGGCACGGTCCTGGCGGCGCGCGACGTGATCGTGGCCACGGAGGCCGACGGGGCGGCCAGGCTCGTTCCGGGCATGACGACGACGCCGCGGCATTGGAAGGGGACGCGGATGATCGCCTTCGCCGCCGGCCGCTCGCCGCTGGGGAGGCCGATCCTCGTCGTGGGGGCCGATCGAGGGGGCGTGATCGACAACCTCGTCGTCCCCTCCGACGTCGCCGGCGGCTACGCCCCGGCCGGGGAAGCGCTCGTCACGGTCACGGTGCGGCCCGGGTGCACGCTCGGCGACGCCGATGCGGCCGCGGCGGTGAAGGCCGAGGCCGGGCGGCTCTTCGGGGCGGCGGTGCGGTCATGGCGGCACCTCGAGACGATCCACGTCCCGCGTGCGCTCCCCGACGAGACCCCCGCGACGCGGGCGACGCGGCCCGCCGGCCCGCGTGTCGCCGAAGGGCTCTTCGTGTGCGGCGATTGGTGCACGACCGCCTCGATCAACGGCGCGCTCGTGAGCGGACGGATGGCCGCGGAGGCGGTGATCGCGGGGAGCGGGTGAGCGGGAGGGCGATGGTGGTGGGCGGGATGAGCGGGGGATACGCGCGACGTGATGATCGTTCACGACCCCTCCGCTGAGCCGATGCATGCACGCCGGGTGGAATGGATCGCAGCCCGGGGGCAGCCCGAGCGAGGCCGTGCGCCAACGGAATCGGCATCGGATCGACGATCTGACGGGACAGCGCCCTGATCCCCCTGGGCCGATTTCAAACTTTCCCAAGCCGAGAGTGCCATGATGAGCGAGAAGACTGGCGAAACGATCGAGGGCGGGGTGTGCCCCAGCCTGCTGGCAGTCAGTTTCCGGTCACCCCCTGGCCGATGGCTGACGTATGATCCCGCGATGAGACATGCCTTGGGGTATCTGTCGGGTGGTCTTCCCGGTGGCACGATCGCTGGAATTACGTTGGATGGAGAACGGCTCTATCCTGAGGAGTCTCCCCTCGTCGTCCAGCCGGACCTTCTCGTTGACTTTGCGAGACAGACGGCCGTCGGGCTTGTTTTCCAGATGCACCATCCGGCGCGCGAAATTCCCCGCGCGAAGCGGATGCTTGTCGACCTCGATTCGCGTGCGATCCGGATGTCAGAGCATGGCGTGGCCGTTGATGGCCGTCCGCCGCGGCGAAACGTCTATTATGACAACCCATCGCTCGAGGTCTTGTGGGCTGATTCGGACGACTACGAAGTCGTGCTCGGGCAGTTTGACTACGGAATGTGGTCGTTTCTCTACGACACCCCGACGCCGACGCTCCTTGACGATGGTGACGACTGGTCGGTGCCGGTGGGCCTGATCACGTCGCTGGAGGACATTGGTTACCCGATCGAAATGAGCCGCGACGGCTTCCGCGATCTCGACGTGCGTTTCGTGTGACGGGCGGGCTGGTGATCCGATTTCTTGACGGTGTCGGGGGAGGGGCGTAGCATCCGCGACGTAGGGGGCACGTTTCCGTACCAATCCCCCTTGCCCGATCACTTCGTGGAGGCGAGACCGATGGCATGCTTCAAGTGGTGGCAAGGGGGGGGGGATTAGGGAAGACAGTGCGCTGCGCGTGGATCGCAGTAGGGTTTCGCCGGATCGTGCCCGGGGCGGGAGAGGGCGGCGTTCGGCCGGTCTCACCCGCGGCGAAAGGCCCTGCGCGGTTGAGACGCTCGAGCCCCGGCAGCTGCTCACGGCGACCGTCGGCGTTCCCGAGGCATGGGTTCTCGGACCGAGCCCGTCATTGGCCGGGCCAGCGCCGCCGACACCGGCACTTGCCTCCTCTCCCCCGCCGTCGAGCGGTTTTTCGATCGCGCCGCTCCCGCTGGTATTGCCGGGAGAGTCTTTCGACGCGACGTCTCCTCGCGCTGGCGATAGCCTCTCACCGCCGCCCGCGGGCGGATCGGCCGCGTTCGCTGGTGCTGGCCCCGACGTTGGCTCCGGCGGGGGATCGGCCGATGACGGCGATGATGGACTCGTGTTCGCGTACACCGACTCGGATGGGCAGGAGCCCGGTGCCGGCGATGACCAGCCCCTGGCAGACGATATCCCGCCCCCGAACTCCGAAGGCGTTCTCGACGCCAAGGCGCTTCGCAGGGGCTGGGAGAGAGAGAAGGAGTTCGAGGAGGCGAAGGAAGCGTTTGGGAATGTTCCCAAACCGGTTCGGGATCTGACCACCAAGGTCCTCTCCGACGAGGAAGACATACGCCGACCGCTCAAGGAGTTTCTCGATCTCCCCGCCGAGTACCGGAAAGCCATTCTCGAGTACTATCGTCTTACCGCGGAAAGAGCGTATCGGTCGAATGCGGAGGCCGTGCGGCAACTTAACCAGCATCGGATTGACTATCTGACGGGAAAGCGCCCTGATCCCCCCGGACCGATTTCGAACTTCCCCAAGCCGAGAGTGCCATGATGAGCGAAACGTCCAGCGATCCGACACGCGACGGTCTGTGCCCCAGTCTCCTCGCTGTGAGTTTTCGTTCACCCGCTGGCCGATGGGTGACGCATGATCCCGAGATGAGACATGCCTTGCATCATCTTTCGGGTGGTCGTCCAGGCGGCACCATCACCGGGATCACGATGGATGGCGAGCGGATCTATCCCGAGGATTCTCCGCTCTTCGTCCAGCCGGACCTCCTCGTTGATTTCGCCAAGCAGACGGCAGTTGGGTTCGTTTTCGAGATCACGAGTCCCGCCAAAGAGCTGCCTCGCGCGAAGCGAATGCTGACTCACCTCGATTCGCATGCGATTCGCCTGTCCGAGCATGGCATCACCGTGGACGGCCGACGGCCGCAGCGGAATGTGTACTACGATAATCCTTCGCTCGAAGTGCTGTGGGCCGATTCGGAGGACTATGAGGTCGTCCTTGGGCAATACTTGAACGGAATGTGGGAGTTTCTCTACGACACCCCGACACCAACGCTTCTCTACAACGGTGACGACTGGTCGGTGCCGGTGGGCCTGATCACGTCCCTGGACGACATCCATTACCCCATCGAAATGAGCCGCGAAGGCTTCCGCGATCTCGACGTGCGTTTCGTGTGACGGGCGCAGCGGACCGGGGTTGCAGCGGCCCGTGGCCTCCCGAGAATCGAGGCCTGGGGCATTCCGCGGCGTGCGGAGCGGATGACGCTGACGAGGTCCGGGCCGTCGAGGCCGGAGGAGCGATGGCGCGGTCGCGGGGAACGAACGGGGCCGTGGCCGCGCTCTTCGTGGCGGTCGGAGGCCTGGCGGTCGCGCTGCGCGGCGCGATCGCGGCGCCGCCGGAATCGCCGCGGCATCCCGTGCCGGTGCGGGCGTGGTTTCAGCCGCAGGAGCTCGACACCCGGCCCGAGCTCTACTCGGGCATGAATCTGATCACGTCGCTCGTCGATGGCCGCGTGGCCGAACGCTTGAGCGACAGGGGCGTGGTCACGCTCAAGTGGGCCTTCGGGCCGCAGTCGGAGTATTCGCAGGGGAAGTCGGAGTATTACCGCGACCAGTGCGCGCCCTTCCTGGCCGGCCACGCCTTCCGCTTCGCCGGGGTGGGGATCGACGAGTGGAATCCCGGCGGCGAGCGCTTCGCGGACGAGAGCCGGCTGGCCGCGGAGGGATATCGGGCGGCGCGGGCTCGCTGGCCCGACAACCTCGTCGTGGCCTGGGTGACGCGGCCCGACGAGACCTTCCTCGGGCTCCTGGCCGACGGCACGTTCGATCTGGCGATCATCGAGGGCTATTCCTTCATCCCCGACGTCGGAGGGCTCACACTCGAGGGGATCCGCGAGCGCGTGGCCGCGGTGGAGCGGGCCGGGCTCCTCGACCGCTGCATCGTCTGCTTCGGCTACGTCGCCGCGGGCGCCGACAAGGAGGGCCGCCGGATGACGTGCGCGGATCTCGAGCGGCTCGTGCGCGCGGTGCACGCCGAGTACGCCCAGATGCCGGGCGTCGCCTTCTACGGCCACGACGACGGCGACCCGGCCACGCCCGCGCTGATCGCCGCGGCGGAACGCTTGGGCCTCGAGTGCTACCCGTCGCGGGAGGCGCCGGCGGAGGGGGCCGTGAGGGAGCCGGACCGCCGACCCGCTGTCGGGTACGATCGACGGTGGCATCGAGGGCCGTAGCCCGCGTGCTCGCACGACGCTCGAACGTCGCGGCCTCCCACGAAAGTCGATCCCCCTCGATGCCCGCACCCGCCGCACCCGCCGCCGCCGCCCTCCCCCCGGGCGCCATCGTCGCCTGCCAGATGGAGGTCGTGCCGGGGAAGCCGGAGGCGAATCTCGCCCGCATCCTCCGCGGCATCGACGAGGCTTCCGAGGCCGGGGCGGAGCTCGTGCTCTTCCCCGAGATGGCGCTGCCGGGCTACCTCGTCGGCGACGAGTGGGAGAACGACGCCTTCCTCCGCGACCTCGCCGCGATGAACGCCGAGATCGTGGCCCGCACGCGCGGCCGCGCCGCGGCGATGTGGGGGAGCGTGCGGGCCGTGCTCGACCCGCATCCGCCGGTGCTCGGCCGCGTGCCGGCGCTCGCGGCGCGCGGCGAGGACGGCCGGACGCGCAAGTACAACGCCGCCTTCGTGGCGGCCGGCGGGGCCCTCGTCGGCAACGGCGTGTTCGACGGCTTCACCCCCAAGTCGCTGCTCCCCAAGTACCGCGAGTTCGACGACGCGCGGCACTTCCACGCGCTGCCGCTTCTGGCCGCCGAGCTCGGCCTGCCGGCGGCCGACCTGCTGGCCCCCTTCGAGCTGCCGCTCGGGGGCGCGCGCCGGCGCGTGGGGGTGATCCTCTGCGAGGACATGTGGGACGACGACTACGCCTTCAAGCCGGTCGAGGTGCTCAGGGCGAAGGGCGCCGAGGTGATCGTCAACCTCTCCGCGTCGCCCTTCGGGATCGGCAAGCAGGCGAAGCGCGACCGGATCCTCGCCCGGCAGAGCCGGGGCTGCGAGTTCCACTACGTCAACTGCACCGGCGCGCAGGACAACGGCAAGAACGTCTTCGTGTTCGACGGCGCGAGCCCGATCTGGGTGGACGGCCGGAAAGTCGCGCAGGGGCCCTCCTTCCGCGAGGCCGCGGTCACGCTCGCCTCCGGCGTCGATCCCGGCCTCTCGGAGATCGCGCAGATCGAGGGGGCGGTGGTCGAGGGGCTGCGCGCGGCGCTGTCGCGCATGGGCGCGAGGAAGGTCGTGATCGGGATTTCCGGCGGCATCGATTCGGCGCTCGTGGCCGTGCTGTGCGTGGGGGCGCTGGGGGCGGAGCACGTCATCGGCGTCAACATGCCCAGCCGCCACAACTCCCCCACCACGCGCCGGCTGGCGGCGGAACTGGCCGAACGCCTGGGAATCCGCTTCCTGGTGGCCCCGATCGAGGAGGCGGTGGACGTCTCGCGGCGCCAGATCGCCGCGCTCACCGGCGCCGACGTCGCGGGGCTCGTCGACGAGAACATCCAGGCGCGCGACCGCGGCAGCCGGCTGCTGGCGGGGATCGCGGCGCAGCTCGGGGCCATCGAACGCTGCGGGGTGGTGTTCACCAACAACGGCAACAAGACCGAGGTCGCCCAGGGCTATTGCACGCTCTACGGCGACGTCGGCGGTGCGATCGCGCCCCTCGCCGATCTCTACAAGACGCAGGTTTACGCGCTGGCCCGGCACGTCAACGCCACGCGCGGCGATCCGATCCCGGAGGGGATCCTGACGGTGAAGCCGTCGGCCGAGCTCTCGCCCGAGCAGAACCCGGAGCGCGGCGGCGGCGATCCCTTCCAATTCGACTACCACGACCGGCTCCTCTACCAGCTGGTGGAGCTGCGGCGCGACCCCGAGGCGATCCTCGCCGACTTCGCCGCCGGCAGGCTGGAGAAGGCCCTCGGGCTCCCCGCGGGCCAGTCGGTCGTGGGGACGTTCTTCCCCGACGCCGCGGCCTTCGTCGCCGACCTCGAGCTCGTGTGGCGCCGCTTCAAGGGGAGCTTCTTCAAGCGCGTGCAGGCGCCGCCGATCGTGGCGGTGAGCAAGCGGGCCTTCGGCTACGATCTCCGCGAGGCGCAGATCGGCGCGCGCTTCACGCGCGCCTACGAGCGGCTCAAGCGCGAGATCCTCGCCCCGCCCCCCCCGGGAGCCCCCCGATGAGCCGCCCCGCCGGCCTGCCGTTCGTCCGCGACGAGCCGCTCCACGACGGCCGCCACCTCCGTTTCCTGCGCCGCGTCTACCGGGCGGAGGGGGGCGAGCACGCCTGGGAGATGGTGGTGCGCCGGGGCACCGCGGGAATCGTCGCCTGCCTGCCGGTGACGGCCGCGGGGG
>CAISKG010000597.1 GCA_903885855.1 uncultured Planctomycetaceae bacterium | reverse complement strand
CGCGGGCCGCGGCGCCCCGTCCGGGCCCCCGCGCCGCCGTCGCCGCCGTCGGCGGCGTCGGCGCCGGCCGCCGCGACCTCGGGGCCGTAGGGAACGATCGAGTCGGCGGTGCCATGGAAGTGGATCAGGGGCACCGGCCGTGGCGGCGGCGGGTCGGGGCGCATGTTCGTGCCGGCGACCGGCGCGATGGCGGCGAACCGTCCGGGCAGCTCGGTCGCCAGGCGGTAGCACATCATCCCGCCGTTGCTCATGCCGCAGGCGTACACCCGCTTCGGGTCGGCCGGCACGGCTTCCGCGACCGCGTCGAGGAGCCGGTCGATGAAGGCCACGTCGTCGGGCCGGCCGGCGCCCCCGCCGAAGCCCCCCGCGTTCCACACCAGGAACGGCCCGCGGCCGGTGCCGTCGGGATAGACGACGACGAAGCCTTCCGCGTCGGCGGTGGCGGAGAGCCCGCTGAACCAGGCCATCATCGGGCCGTTCATGGCGGCACCGTGGAGCGCGACCACCACCGGCCAGCCCCCCGGCGGCGCCTCGGCCGGTGCCGGCGGCACGTGCAGCATGGCCCGGCGCTCGAGGCCGCCGATGGTGATGGCGAGGGTCCGGTCGGCCGCTCGCGCCGCGGCGGGCACCGGCTCCGCGTCGGGCGCGGCGGCGGGCCCGTCCTGCGCGGCGGCCCGGAAGGCCGCAGTGGGGACGAGGCACACGGCGACCAGCGCCGTGGCCAGGCGGCAGCGGGGGCGGAGCATGGACGGGGTCCTCCGGGGACGGTCAGCCGATGCGGGCCAGGCCCAGCGTGTCTCCCCACCGGGCGGCGATCAAGTGGCGCAGCCGGTCGAGGGCCGGATCGGCGAGGGCCGGATCGCGCTGGAAGAGGTCGATGGCGTCGCGCCGCGCCTCGGCGACCACCTCGGCGTCGCGGAGGAGGTCGGCCAGATACATCGGCGGGGCGCCGCTCTGGCGGGCGCCGACGAGGTCGCCCGGCCCGCGCAGCAGCAGGTCCTGCTCGGCCAGCGCGAAGCCGTCGGTGGTGGCGACGAAGGCGTCCACGCGGGGCGACGCCCCCGGACCGGCGACGGCGCCGCAGATGCCGCGTGCCGCGCCGCGCGCCACCCGGCCGCGGAGCTGGTGGAGCTGCGCGAGCCCGAAGGAGTCGGCGTCGAGGATCGTCATCAGGGTCGCCCGCGGGACGTCGATCCCCACCTCGATGACGCTCGTTGCCACGAGCACGTCGATCTCGCCGGCCCGGAGGGCCTCCATGACCTCCGCCTTGCGCCGCGCCGGGAGCCGGCCGTGCACGAGCCCGAGCCGGAATTCCTCCAGGGCTCCGTTGGCCAGCTGCTCGTAGGCGCTCCCCACGCTCTCCAGGCCGCGCTTCGACTCCTCCACCGCCGGCACCACGACGTAGCCCTGGCGGCCGTCGCGCAGCTTGCGGCGGAAGAAATCCCACCAGGCGTCGGTCTGCTCGCGCTCCACGCGGTAGGTGGCCACCGGCTGCCTGCCGGGCGGCTGCTCGTCGAGCGTGGAGACGTCGAGGTCGCCGTACACGGCGTGGGCCACGGTCCGCGGGATCGGCGTGGCGGTCATGAGGAGGGTGTGGGGGTCGGTGTGCCCCTCCTGGAGCAGGCCGCGCTGCACGACGCCGAAGCGGTGCTGCTCGTCGATCACCACCAGGGCCAGGTTGCGGAAGCGTGCCTCGCCGGCCAGCAGCGCCTGCGTGCCGACGACGATCCGCGCCTCGCCCGAGGCGATCCGCTCGAGCGACGCCCTCCGCCGGGCCGCCGACTGGCCGCCGACGAGCAGCTCCACGGGCAGCTCCGCGCGCGGCACGCGCCCCCCCTGATCGCCGAGCAGGTGCTCGAGGGTCGCCGCATGCTGCCGGGCGAGGAGCTCCGTGGGGGCCATGATCGCCGCCTGGTAGCCGGGGGCGCGACCGGAGGGCGCGGCGGGGGCCCCCGGGACGCGCGCCGCCACCGCCGCCAGCACGCAGTACAGCGCCACCGCGGTCTTGCCGCTGCCGACGTCCCCCTGGAGCAGCCGGTTCATCGGCTCCGGCCGCCCCATGTCGGCCACGATCTCGGCGCACACCCGCCCCTGGGCGGCGGTGAGGTCGAAGGGAAACCGGGCCCGGATCCGACCGTCGACGCGCGCGTCGCAGGGGATCGCCGGCGCCGCCCGCCGCCGCTGCTGCTGCGCCCGGTGCATGCGCAGGGCCAGCTGCAGCATGAACAGCTCCTGATAGACGAACCGGCGCCGGGCGGCGTCGATCATCGGCCGGGCCGACGGGCAATGGATCTCGCGCAGGGCCTCGGCGATGGGGAGGAGCCCCTTGGCGGCGAGGATCCCCGCGGGCAGCGCCTCCGGCGGGAGCTCGGCCCCGTGCTCGAGCGCCGCCTGCACCGCGGCCCGCACGTGCCACTGCTGCACGCCGTCGGCGAGCGGATAGACGGCCAGCCATTCCGAGGCGTCGTGCCGTTCGCCGGCACCGAGCCAGCGCACCTCCGGATGGGCGAACTCCCACTTTCCGCCGGAACGCCGCGGCTGACCGGCGATCACCACCGCCTGCCCGACCGCGAAGCGCCGGGCCATGAAGGGCATGTTGAACCACACCGCGCGCACGCCGCCGTCGGCGCAGGCGAGGCGCACGACGAGCATCTGGCCGCCGCGCGCGGTGGTGCGCGTGCCCACGTCGGCCACCGTGCCGGCCAGCGACGCGTGCTCGCCGTCGACGAGGTCGCCGACGGCGTGGGCGCCGGAGAAATCGCGGTAGTCGCGCGGGAAATGCATCAGCGCGTCGGCCACCGTCACCAGGCCGAGGCGCTCCAGGCGCCGGGCGCGGGCGCTGCCCACCCCCGGCAGCCGTTCGAGGCGCGTGGCGAGACTGCGCGGCGGCTCCCCCCGCCCGCCGGGAGCACCGTCGGCACGGGAGGCGTCGTCGGAGGTGGACATGCGGACAGTCTACCGCCCCCCCGGCTTCCTCCCGAGGAGCGGCTGGTAGGCGGCCACGGCCATCCGGTCGCAGGCCTCGTTTTCCGGGTGGCCGGCGTGCCCGGCGACGTGGGTGAAGCGCACGTCGTGCGCCGCCACGAGCCGGTCGAGTTCCCGCCACAGGTCCTCGTTCTTGATCGGCACCAGCCGCCCCCCCTCCTTGCGCTTCCAGCCCTGCTGCTTCCATCTGGGCAGCCATTCGGCGATCCCGGTGCCGACGTACACGCTGTCGGTGACGAGTTCCACGCGCGTGCGCCGCTTGAGCTGGGAGAGGCCGCGCACCGCGGCGACGAGCTCCATGCGGTTGTTGGTCGTGGCGGGGTCGCACCCGCTCTCGCGCGACTCCCGCCCGCTGCCGGGGTGGCGCAGGATGTAGGCCCACCCTCCGGGTCCGGGATTGCCGCTGCAGGCCCCGTCGGTGAACAGGAGCACTTCCGCCTCGTCGCTCGCCATGCCGCCGCCTCCGTCCGCGCCGGCCGGCGCGGGGCCGGCAGTGTAGCCTGCGCCCGCCGGGGCGCCGTTCAGCCCGCCGCCGCCAGGGCGCCGCCCCCCGCGGCCGGCCGCAACGCCGACAGGCGGGCCGGGAGGCGGACGGTGAAGCGGCTGCCGCGGCCGAGCTGGCTCTCGAGCGTCACGTCGCCACCGAGGAGCCGGCAGAGCTCCCGCACGATCGACAGCCCCAGGCCCGTGCCGGTGACCTCGCGCGTCATGGCGTCGTCCCCCTTCTGGAAGACCTTCCCCTGCCGGAACTTCTCGAAGATCACCTGCTGCTCGTCGGCGGCGATGCCCACGCCGGTGTCGACGACGTCGATCACGATCTCGGGCCGGGCGGGATCGCCGTCGTCGAGGCGGGCCTGGACGTCGACGCGCCCGCCGCCGGGGGTGAATTTCACCGCGTTGGAGAGGAGGTTGGCGAGGATCTGCTGCACCTTGGCCTGGTCCTGCTCGACCGCCTCGAGCCCGGGCCCGATCTCGTAGGCGACGTCGATGTTCTTCTTCTCCGCCAGCGGCCGGGCCATGTCGCACTGTGCCGACACCACCATCTCGACGTCGAAGACGACGGGATGGATCTCCGTCTTGCCCGCCTCGATCTTCGCCAGGTCGAGGATGTCGTTGATCATGTCGAGGAGCATCCGCCCCGAGGTGCGGATGTTCTGCACGTAGCGTCGCTGCTTGTCGTCGAGCGACTGGATCGAGCCGAGGACGTCCGAGAAGCCGATGATGCTGTTGAGCGGGGTGCGCAGCTCGTGGCTCATGGTGGCGAGGAAGTCGCTCTTCATCCGGTTCATCTCGTAGAGGTGGAGATTGGCCCGGGCCAACTCGTCCACCTTCCCGTCGAGGCTGGAATTGACCTTCTGCAGCTCCTCCTGGGTGTCGACGAGCGACCGCAGCATGCGGTTGAAGGCCACGCCGAGCTCCTCGAACTCGTCCGCGGTGTGGATCTCCGCCCGCGACTGGATGTTGCCCCGGCGCACCTCGTCGCTGACGTCGCGCAGGTGCTGGAGCGGCTTGACGATCACGTAGCGCACGATCAGGTACGCGGCCAGCATCGCCAGGAACGCCGTCATGATGGCGGTGGCCAGGAGGATGGCGCGGTTCCAGTTGATCGCCTTCTTGGTGGCCGTGTCGGGGATCACCACGCGGACCACCGCCATCAGGTCGCCGGGGGCGATCGACTCCGGCGCCTCGCCGGCCGTCGGCACCCCCGGGCGCGTGCGCACGTCGTGGCAGCGCAGGCACGACTCGCGCGCCCGCACCGCCTGGTAGTAGAGATACTGCCCCTGCTCCGGCCGGCGGAACTCGCGGAACTCCGCCGGCGCGTCGGCGCCGCCGGCCGGGGGCGCCGCCGCCGAGCGGAAGACGTCGAGCACCGCCTCGTCGAGCCGGTAATAGCCCTCGGCCTGGCGCTTCTCGGGCCCGGCCCGCGGGTCGAGGATCTGCCACTCGTAGGGCTCGCTCTGGAACTCCCGGGAGATCCGGTCGATCGTGCCGGCATGCTCCGGCACGGTGTCCCAGGCCTTGCGGTGGGCCTGCAGCATGACGGCGTCCACCATGTGGCGGCCGGTGCTGCGGGTGGTGGCGAAGACGAGCTGCTCGGTGCGGCTGCCGTACCACCAGAAGCTGCCCGAGATCAGCACGAGCATGCAGAGGCCGAAGAGGAACCTGGTCTTCTTCTCCAGGCTCGTCTCGCCGAGGATGTCGGTGAACGTGCGGTACGACATGCCGGCCCTGCCTCCGCGATGATCGTACCCCCTCCGCGCACACCGGCCCAGCGCGACCGGCGGGCTCCGGCTCCCGGGGGCCGATTCAGAGCATCTCCACCGGATCGACGTCGACGATCCAGGCCACGCCGTCGGGCGTCTTGAGGCCCTCCACGGCGCCCCGCACCACCGCCCGGAGGGCGGCGCCGTCGGCGGCATGCGCCTGGATGTGCCAGCGGTACTGGTCCCGCAGCCGTGCGATCGGCGCCGGGGCCGGGCCGAGGACGCGCACCGGGGCGCCGGCGGCCCCGGCCGACCGCCGCACGGCCTCGGCGAGCGTCTCGGCCCAGGCGGCGGCGGCGTCGTCGCTCGGACTGCGGACCACCAGCCGCACCACGGAGCCGAAGGGGGGATAGACCAGCGCCCGGCGCGCCGGGAGCTCGTGGCGCACGAAGGCCTCGTAGTCGTGCCGGGCGGCGGCACGGATCGCCGGGTGGTCCGGGGTGCAGGTCTGCACCACCACCCGCCCGCCGGCGGCGCCGCGGCCGGAGCGCCCCGCGACCTGCGTCACGAGCTGGCAGCAGCGCTCCGCCGCGCGGAAGTCGGCCAGATGGAGCGCGGCGTCGGCGTGGACCACCCCCACGAGCATCACGCCGGGGAAGTCGAGCCCCTTGGCGATCATCTGCGTCCCCACCAGCACGTCGATCTCGCGCGCCCGGAAGGCGTCGAGCGTGCGCTCGTGGCTGCCGCGCTGCCGCATGGTGTCGGTGTCCATCCGGGCCACGCGCGTGCCGGGGAAGGCCCCGCGCACCTGCTCCTCGAGCCGCTGGGTGCCGGTGCCGCGGATCGCGAGCCCCGGCGACCGGCACTCCGGGCAGTCGTGGGGCACGCGGGCCACGTGGCCGCAGCCGTGGCAGATGCCCCGGTTGCCGGGCTGGTGGAGCGTCAGCGCCAGGTCGCACTGCGGGCAGCGCACGGCGTAGCCGCAGGCCCGGCACTGCACGTGCGTGGCGAACCCGCGCCGATTGAGGAGGAGCATCACCTGACCGCCGGCGTCGAGCGCCCAGCGCATCCCGGCCACCAGCCGCGGCGCGAGCGCCCCCTGCATGCCGCGGCGCGATTCGCGGAGGTCGACGGTGAGCACGGCCGGCAGCTGGGCCCCCCCCACGCGCTCCGGCAGCCGGCACATCCGCCAGGACCCCTCCTGGCAGCGCGCGAAGGCCTCGAGCGAGGGCGTCGCCGACCCGAGCACCAGCGGCACGCCCGCCTCGCGCGCGATCCATTCGGCCACGTCCCGGGCGTGGTAGCGTGGCGCCGTCGCCTGCTTGAAGGAGGTCTCGTGCTCCTCGTCGACGACGATCAGCCCGAGGCGCGGCGCGGGGGCGAAGACGGCGCTGCGCGCCCCGACGACCACCCCCACCCGTCCGGAGGCGATCTCGCGCCACTCGGCATGGCGCTCGGCGGGCGCCAGGTGGCTGTGGAGGACGGCCACCGAGCCGAACCGGGCCCGGAAGCGGTCGCAGGTCTGCGGCGTGAGGCTGATCTCCGGCACCAGCACGATCGCCTGCCGCCCCTGGCGCAGCGTCTCCTCCACCGCCTGCAGGTAGACCTCGGTCTTGCCGCTGCCGGTGACACCGAAGAGGAGGATCGTCTCGTGCCGACCGGCGGACAGCGGCTCGAGGATCGCGGAGAGCGCCCCCCGCTGGGCCGGCGAGAGGGTCTCGGGGGGGGCGTGCTCGACGGCGGCCCGGG
>CAISKG010000596.1 GCA_903885855.1 uncultured Planctomycetaceae bacterium | reverse complement strand
GAGCGCGGTGCCGGCCTGCCGGGCGTCGGCCAGGGGGGGCTCTACGAGTCGCTCGCGGTGCGCGGGGCCGCCGCGCCGCCGCGCCGGGCCGCGGTGCCCGTGGCGCCCGTCCTCCGCGACGCCCTCGGCGAGCGCTGGAGCCGGGCCCCCGACGACCTCGTGCTCCTCGAAGCGGCGATCCGGGCCGGCGTGCCGGAGAGCGCCGCGCGGCTCGTGGCGCTGCTCGGGAACCCAGAGGCCGACGAGGCACGCCGGCTCGGGCAGCTGCGGATCCTGCGCGAGACGGACGTGGCCGGGGCGAGCGCCGCGGCGCTCGCCCATCTCTCCCCGGCCGCGCCCGCCGCCGTCGTCGTCGCCGCGCTCGACGCCCTCGACGCCCACGCCGACCCTGCGGAGATCGAGGCCCTCGTGGAGCGCTACGACGCGCTGCCGGCCGAGGCGCAGGGCCGCGCCCGCGACCTCTTCTTCGGCCGCCCTGGGGCGGCACTGGCCTTCCTCCGGCTCGTGGAGCGGGGGGCCGTCGATGCCGCCGCGATCCCGGTGGGGCAACTGGCGCCCCTCGCTCTCCACCGCGACGCGGCCATCGACGCCATCGTGCGCGCACGCTGGGGCCGCGTGGGCCCCGGCACGCCGGAGGAGAAGCTGGCCACCATGCGGCGGCTGACCAACGACCTCCGGGCGGGCCCCGGCGACGCCGCGCGCGGCAAGGCGGTCTTCGCCAGGGTGTGCGGCGGCTGCCACGTGCTCTTCGGGGAGGGCAACCGGATCGGCCCGGAACTCACCGGCGCCAACCGCGGCGACACCACGGCGCTCCTGGCCAACGTCGTCGACCCCTCGGCGGTGATCCGCGCCGACTGGCTGGCCCACACCGTCGTCACCCGCTCCGGCCGCGTGGTCACCGGCCTCCTCGCCGAGCAGGACGCCGCCGCCGTCACGATCCTCGACGCCCAGAACCGCCGCGTCGGCATCCCGCGCGACGAGATCGAGTCGATCGAGGCCTCGGCGGTGTCGCTGATGCCGGAGCGGATCCTCGAGCAGCTCTCGCCGGAGGAGCTGCGCGACCTCTTCGCCTGGCTGCAGCGCTGAGCCAGGCCGGTCAGCCGGGCTCCGTCGCCGGGCGGCGCCGCCGGCCGCGCCGCGGCTTGACGACGTCCCACGCCAGGCCGAGGCGCTCCAGGAGCAGGATCTCGTAGTAGCTGATGTCGATCTCCCACCAGCGGTGCTGCACGCTCGCCGCCGTCGGCTCCTGGTGGTGGTTGTTGTGCCAACCCTCGCCGACGGTCAGCAGCGCCACGAGCCAGTTGTTGCGGCTCCCCTCGCCGGTCTCGTAGTTGCGGTAGCCGAAGAGGTGGGCGAGCGAGTTCACCGACCAGGTGATGTGCCACACCGCCACGACGCGCACGAACACCCCCCACACCACCAGGCTCGCACCCATCTGCAGGGCCGCCGCCGGCCCCCAACCGAGCCAGCCGATGGCCGCCCCGGCGAGGAAGAAGAGCGGGATCTGGCCGAGCCCGATGGCCAGCAGGATCCAGGGGCGCTTCTCGATCCGCATGTAGAAGCGATCGCGGAGGAGATCCTTGGCGTACGTCGCCATGGCGTCGAGGGAGTGGGTGTCGCGGTTGGTGACCATCAACCAGCCGAAGTGCGACCAGAGGAAGGTCACCAGCGGCGAATGCGGATCGGACTGCTCGTCGGAGTGGGCGTGGTGGATGCGGTGCACCGCCACCCACCGCACCGGCGAGTCCTCGAGGCAGCAGATGCCCAGGATCGCCAGGCCGCGCTCCACCCAGGGGTGCGTCTTGAAGCTCCGGTGGGTGAGGAGGCGGTGGTAGCCGATCGTGATCCCCTGCCCGAAGACGTGGATCCCGACCACCATCGCCCAGAACCCGATCCAACTGAAGCACCACGGCACGCACGCCAGGAGCGCGAGCACGTGGATGGCGAGGATCGTGACCGCGTAGACGCGGTTGATCGCGAAGGGGCGCGTCGCCGCGGGCACGGCCAGGGGAACGGAAACAGCGGTCGCGGACGCCATGGCGGAACGACTCCCTTCGGACCCGGCACGGCTGGCGTCGATCCCGACCGGGACGGCCCGCGGCTTGCTCGGAGGCCCCCACCATAACGGGTGGCGGCCCATTCGGCGCCCCGCCGCGGCGGCGCGGCGGCGCGGAATCGATCTTCCGGCGGCGCCGGCTTCGAATTGTGACGGCTGGGCAAGCTGTGCGCTCCCTCGGGACGGGCCATCCGGCATCGCCGGAGCGTTCCGCCCCGGGCCCTGCCCCTGCCCCGCGGAACCACCGCGCCCGGGAAGGCCCCGGCCGCCCCGGCGCCGGGGGCGTGCTACCCTCCCG
>CAISKG010000595.1 GCA_903885855.1 uncultured Planctomycetaceae bacterium | reverse complement strand
TGGCCTCGGCGATCGAGGCGCGCGCGTAGGTGCGCTCGGCCGCACGGCGCGCGACGCGCTCGGCGCGCGGCGGCGCCGCGACGGCCGGCTGCAGGGCGGGCAGGAACAGCGCGGCAAGGACGGCGCTGACGGTCAACCTCGCCGAACGGGCGGCACGCGTGGTCATCCGGGGATCCTCGGGGTGGGGCGGGGCATCGGCACCGACGGGAATTGTGCGCGGGATGAGGCGCCTCGGGCAACGATCCGGCGCGCCCGGGACCGCGGCGTCCTTGGGGGCGGTCCGTTCACCCGCCGCCGAATGACTGCCAGAGCAGGCGGCCGACGAGCGCGCAGACGACCGCCGCGAAGACGACCCGGATCAACGGTGCGCCGTGCCGCACCGCCAGGCTCGCCCCCAGCCTGCCCCCCGCCGCCTGCCCCACGATCATCGCCGCCGCCGGCGCCGGGTCGACCGACCCCATGGCGGCGAACACCGCCAGCGCCGCGAGGTTGCTCGTCAGGTTCACCACCTTCGTGAAGGCGGTGGCCCGCGCGAGCCCCATGCCGCGGAAGCGGATGCAGGCGGCGGTCCAGAAGGTGCCGCAGCCGGGGCCGAAGAAGCCGTCGTAGAAGCCCAGCGTGCCCCCGGCGAGGAGGCCGAAGGGCACGGCGCCGCTCCGCGGCGGAGCGGGGTCGTCGCCGAGCCGCGGCCGGGCGAGCACCCATGCCGCCACGGGCACCAGCAGCCAGGGGACGACACGGCGCAGCACCGAGTCGTCGAGGCGCAGCACGGCCACCGTGCCCACCAGCGCGCCGGCGGCGGTGGCGGCCACCGCGACGCGCGTGGAGCGCAGGTCGAGAAGGCCGGCGGCATGGTAGCGATGCACGGCCATCGTGGTGCCCACGCAGCTCTGCAACTTGTTGGTGCCGAGGGCGAGGTGCGGCGGGAGGCCTGCCCAGAGGAGCGCGGGCACCGACACCAGCCCGCCGCCGCCGGCGATGGCGTCGACCGTGCCTGCCAGAAGCCCCGCGACGCCGAGGGCGGCCGTCGTCACCGCGTCGGTCACGCGATCGCTCCCGGCGGGGGTATGGCGGCGCTCATCCGCGGAGGAGCTCGCGGTAGCAGTCGAGGAAGTGCGTCGCCACCTCCGCGTTGATTCCCTTCCAGGCCTCGTCGAGCAGCGTTCCGGCGAGGATCCCGCCGGCGGCCTTGGAGGCGACCCCGCCGAGAAACTCCACCAGCCCGGTCATCGGGTGGGGGCCGAGGAGCCGCTCCCGGTCCGGGTGGGTGAACTCGTTGGCCACCAGCGACATCGACGGGAGCTTCGGCACCGGATCCCGGCCGTTGACCCAGCGGTGGATCCGGCCGGCGAACTCCCGGTTGAAGGCCTCGCAGGCGGTGCGGTTGCCGATCATCGGCGCGCCGAAGGTGCACACCTCCTCCACCGCCACGAACTTGCGTTTGAGGAGCCATGCCGCCAGCAGCGCCAGCGCCCCGCCGAGGCTGTGGCCGGTGAGCCACACCGGGCGGTCGGCCGCCTTGACCTCGGCCTCGACCGCGGCCGACAGGGGCGGCCAGATCTCCGCCAGCGCGTCGACGAAGCCCTTGTGGAACCGCGCCCCGACGCCGGCGGCGGCGAGGTCGTGGCCCAACCTCCCTTCCGGCACGACGAGCAGGTTCATGGCGTCGGTGAGGAGGATGTCCTTGAGGCCGTCGATGGTCGTCGGGCTCTCGGTGCCCCGGAAGGCGACGACGATGTGGGCGTCGTTGGTGCCCAGCCAGGCCTGCGTGTTGTCGACGCTGAACAGCCGCGCCTCGAGGCCCAGTTGCTCGCGGAAGGCCTTTTTCCCGGCCTCCTCGCCGAGGTAGGCCAGGGCACTGGCCTCGCAGAGATACGCGGCCGATCCCTGATCGCCCGGGCTGTCCTCGCGCAATTCGATCTTGCCGATCGCCATCGGTGGCCCTCCCTGTTCAGTTCACGTACCGTCGTTCCAGGGCCACGGCGCCGCCGTCGCGGCCTGGCTCCCCCGCGGTCGCGCCGGCGTTCTTCCAGCGGCGCAGGATCGACGTGGGAATGCCGTTGCCCGACACGTCGATCTGGCGCAGGCGCGGCGGTGGGCTGTCGAGGAATCCACGCACGCCATCGGCGCTGACGCCCGTCCTCGCGATGCGCAACGACTCGAGGTTGGGGAGCCGTTTGAGCTTCTCGAGGCCGGCGTCGGTGATCTTGGTGTCGTTGAGCGTGAGTTCCCGGAGGCGCTCCATGCCGAGCAGGAGATCGAGCGTGGCGTCGTCGACGTCGGCGTTGCCGATCTCGAGGATCTCGACGTCCTGCTTCCTGGAGAGGATCGAGTAGTCGGCGTGATCGGCGCCGGTGAGGACCAGGGCGCGCTGGCCGTCGACCACGCGTTCCCGCTCGCGCAGGCCGACGAAGGCATCCCAGGCCAGTTGGGTGACCATCGGCGCCGCGCCGACGACGAGCCCGGCGGCGACCAGCAGCGCGGGGCCGACGAGCCGGCGCCGCTCCACGCGGCCCAGCAGAAAGCGCACGCCGCGCACCAGCAGCACGAGCGATCCCGAGGTGACGAGGAACAATCCCAGGAAGATGAGGACCACCCCGACCTGTTCGCTCATCGCCGACCGCCTCCTGCCCGTTGCCGCCGCCCATCCCTCGGCTGCCGCCGCATCCGCGCGTGCGGGCCCCCTCCTTTATAGGATTCGCGGCGTCTTTTTCCGACCGACCACACGCCGAAGGCCGTGGAAGTGTGGTATCGCAGCGCGTGGCAATCGTTCGGGGGCCGTC
>CAISKG010000594.1 GCA_903885855.1 uncultured Planctomycetaceae bacterium | reverse complement strand
GCCGCGATGCCGGCGAGGCCGCCGAGGAGGCCCGCCGGGCGCGGCGCATCGACGAGCCGCGCCGAGGCGTGGTGGCCATGGTCGCGCAGGAAGCGGCCGATCGCGCGGCGGATCGTCGCCAGATACGGAGCGTCGCACGGGGCCGGCTTCCCCGGCTCCCAGAGGGGCGGCTCGAGGTGGACGCGTGCGCCGTCGGCGTCGGTCCAGCGCTCGCCCCCCCAGCCGCCGTCGGTCTCCACGACCACCGGCAGCGCGCCCTCGGGGGGCCGCTGCCCCTGCAGCCAGCGGCGCAGGCCCGCGGCGAGATCGTCGGGGAGGCCGCGGATCTCGATGCCCCCGGCCACGAGCGCCCGCCCCTCGACGGCCTCGACGACGATCCGCTCGCCGCCGGCGCCGTCGGCCTCGATCGAGGCGCTGACCTTCGGTGCGGCGAAGCCGAGGCGCTCCAGTGCCAGCGTCGCCTTCCGTGCCAGCGCCGAGAGGTAGAGCTTGCGATTGGAGAGGGGGCGGGCGAGGAGGAGGAGATCGTCGTCGGCGGCCAGCGCCCGGCCGAGCGCGGCGCCGTCGGTGACCGCCGTGCCGCGGACGACGATCCCGTCGACCGGCGAGACGCGCCCCATCGGCTCGGCGCGGGCCGCCGCCGCCAGCACGAGCGGCGCCAGGAGCAGCGGTGCCAGCAGCACGAGCACGCCGCGCGGCGCCAGCGCGATCGGGGCCGGGGCTGCGCGGAGCGCAGGGGCGGCGGGGCGAGGCATGGCGGGGCCCTCGGGGACGGCGAAACGGGGCGGGAGGATAGCGGCGGCCCGCGGCCGGTCCAACGGCGATCCCGGCGGCGATCCCGGCGGCACTTCCGGGGGTCGAAGGGCCCGCCGCGGACGTCGCGGGCACCCGAGAGAGCGTGCTGTGCCGTCGTTCGGGACGGTCGCCGACGACGTCGATGGGCCGATCAGGGCGTGGCGGCGTCCGCCGTGGCCAGCGTGCGCAGGAGGACGCCCACCACCTCGGAGATGCCGGAGGTCCACCAGGTATCCAGGGCGTCCTGCGGTCCGCCCTTTCCCGAGCGGGCGACGACCTGCAACTGCCGGATCGTCGCCTCGGCGGAGGCGGAGTGCGACCCGAAGGCCTCCCCCAACCTCCGGATCGCGTCGTCGTCGAGATCGCGGACCACGCTCATCATGGCGGGCACGATCCCGCTCGTCGTCGCGGCTTCCATCACCGGCGCGCAGTCGGCCCGGAAGGCTTCGAGCGACAGGTCCACCAGGCCGCGGCCGGCCAGCCCCGCCCCCAGTTCCGTGTCGGGGCAATTCACCGCGGCGAAGAAATGGGCGACCGGGCCGTGGTCGCGCGCGGCGAGGAAGTCCTTCACCTCGTCGCGGTACGGTCCACCGAGCTTGGCGATGGCGTACATCCGTATCACGCGCGTCGGCCAGGCGTCGTGTCCGAACCAGGACTCCCACAGGCGCCACGTCCCGACCGCGGCGTGCCGGCGGAACGCGTCGACCCGCTCGCGGCGGGAGGGGAAGGCGACGCGTTCGGCGCCCCAGGCGGTGGGGTGGAGGGACGTCGTGGCGGGGATCGAGAGGTCGTCGGCGGCGGGGCGGGCCGCATCGGCCAGAAACCGGGCGACGGTGCGGTCGAGGGTCGCGAAGGCTTCGTCGTCGCAGCGGCTCGCGATGCCTTCGAGGACCGCGTCGAGTTCCGTGGGGGGAGGATCGTCGGTGTCGATCCGACGGAGATCCGTGGGGCCGATCTTGAAGTTCCGCAGCCATGCCAGCTCGCGGACGCTCCGCAGCCCGTCGGAGCCCAGACAGAAGCGCAGGCCCGAGGAGGCCGGGTGCGCGTCGTCGGCCCGCGCCGTCCCGACCGAGGCGGCGATCCGCGCGGCCTCGGCGATCGTGTCGCGCCCCTGATCGATCGAAAGGTGCAGCCCGGCGATGCCCGTCGAGAGCAGCCGACCGGTGGGGGCATGGATGCGGGTGGGGGACCCCTCGGCGCGGTCGATCTCCAGCGTGTCGCCGTCCCAGCGGTACGAGCGATCGAACTGATGGAAGTCGACGAGGAACCAGGCCGGGGGGATGTCGATGTCCAATCCGAAGCCTGGCTCGCCCGGCGGCACGGGGGTCCCGAAGATGTCGAACGCAAGGCCGTACCGGGCCTCGGCCCTGGCGACGTCGGGCCGCTGGTCGAGCGTGGCCCTGTCGAAACGCATGGGTAGGGCGAGGCGGTACCCCAGCGTGGGCGGCAGCGGCGCGTCGAACCACCCCTGGCCCCCCGGCGCCATCAGCCGGAGGAGTCCGGGCGTGGCCACCAACCCATGGAGGCCGCCCGACGCGCCCCGGCGGAGGTACGCGAAGCCCTGCGATCGCGACAGCGTCAGCTGGAGGGGCGGGAACGGCTCCGAGGAGGCCTGATCGGGCGAGTTCCATACGTTGACCACGAGGCCGCGGTCGTCGGCGAGGACGCCCAGGAGCCAGCGACGGCAGCGCAGGAGCGCCTCCTCCTCGCGCGAGAGTGGTCTCGAGAGGGGCATCATCGGCGGGAGGTCGACGAGCTCGAAGCGCGCGATCACGGCGTGCTCTTCGAGGAGATCGGGAACCAGCAGCACCTCCTGGTGGAGGAAGCGGCCCGACTCCCGCAGCCGCCGGTGCCACTCCCGGGCGTCGCGCGGTGCCACCGGGCCGCCGCTGCGGATGGCGAGGAAGTCCGCCAGGGCGTCGGAGGTGGTCGTGGTGCCGCCGGCGATCTCGATCTTCGACACCCGCGACGGCGGTGGCAGCGGCCCGATGTCGAGGACGAGTTTCGCCGTCCGGCCGTCGCTCGAATCGATCGTCGCGTCGATCCGCACCTCGTGGCCGTACAGCGAGGCGCTGCGACCCAGCCGCTCGCCGTCCTGACGGGGGGCCGCGATCGACAGGTATCCCTCCTCGTGCAGAAAGCGGGTCACGGCCGCGGGAATGTGACGGAGCGACACGGCGTCGCAGGGGGCGGGGCCCGACAGCGGCCAGGCGGGCGGATGGGGAAACGCCTCGGCCCCGTCCTTGCCACGCCACACCACGGCCGTGCCGCCGTCGGGCGGATCGAGTCGCTCCGGGATGGCGGAGGATTCGTACTGGGGGGTGCCGAGAAAGGCACGCAGCCGCCCGATCGAGCCCGCGTCGAGCCCGTGTACCACGATCCCGCCCACCTCGAGTCGCGGGCCCGCGGCGACGTCGAGCACGATCTTCTCGGTGCCGTCGATCGGCTCGACCGCCGGCACGACCTGCGCCGTGGCGAATCCCGCCGCCGCGAGCGCCTGCTCGGCCTTGCGGGCCAGGGCGTCGAGCAGCGGCGCACGGTCGGACGCGGGCCGCGCGAGCCAGCGGACCTCGAAGTCGGCCACGAGCGGGCGGCGCAGGCGCTCGGGATCGATCGCCTCGAGCCCCCGGATCACGAGCCGGTCGGGCGCGCCCAGGTCGCCCACGCGGTCCGTCGCTTCGGCCGCGCGGGTCGTGCCGCAGCAGGCCGCCGTCGCGAGCAGCGCTGCGATCCATCGCGAGGGGAGCCGACGTCGGGCCATGGCGGAGAACCTCCGTGCCAACGGTGGACGCTGCCGGAGCGGTCAGCCCGCTCGCAGGAGGGGGGGACGGTAGCAGCCGCCGGACGATCGGGGAACGTCACCCGAGGCCCGTCTCGATCCGCCACACCGGCCTTGTGGACGGGCGGCGGCGACGGGGATACTGCGCGGCCCGGCCGCATGCTGGCGTTCCTTCCCCCCTTTTTTCTTCCCTGCGCAGCCCACCGCCATGCCCACGATCCGCTTCACCGACGGTTCCTCCCGCGATTGTCCCCCGGCGGCCCGCGTCGCCGACCTCGCCGGCGGCGTGACGGGGGGGGCGGGGAAGCGGAAGGGCGCGCCGATCGCCGCCCTCCTCGACGGCAAGGCCGTCGGCCTCGACGCCCCGATCCCCCCCGACGGCGCCGCGCTCGAATGGCTCTTCACCGGCGACGCCCGGGCCCTCCCCGTGATGCGCCACTCGGCGGCCCACGTCATGGCGCGGGCGGTGATGCGCCTCTTCCCGGGCGTGGAGCTCGCCTTCGGGCCGACGGTCGGGGCGGGCTTCTACTACGACATGCGCGCCCCCCAGCCGATCACCGACGAGGATCTGCCGCGCATCGAGGAGGAGATGCGGAAGATCATCGCCGCCGACGAGGCCTTCGAGCGCGTCGAGGTGCCGCGCGAGGAGGCGGCGCGCATCGTCCGCGGCATCAACCAGCCGCTCAAGGCCGAGCACATCGAGACGGGCCTGGCCGAGCATCCCACGCTCTCCTTCTACCGGCAGGGGGAGTTCGTCGACCTCTGCCGCGGGCCCCACGTCCCCTCCCCCGGCTGCATCGGCGCCTTCAAGCTGACGAGCATCGCCGGCGCCTATTGGAAAGGCGACGCGAACAACGCCCAGCTGCAGCGCCTCTACGGCACGGCCTGGTTCAGCCAGGAGGATCTCGACGCGCACCTGGCGGCGCTCGAGGAGGCGCGGAAGCGCGACCACCGCCTCCTCGGCAAGCAGCTCGATCTGTTCACCACCAGCCCCGTGGTGGGCTCGGGGCTGATCCTGTGGATGCCCAAGGGGGCGCTGGTGCGCGGCACGCTCGAGGCCTTCGTGCGCGAGGAGCTCGCCGCGCGCGGCTACCAGGCGGTCTACACGCCGCACATCGGCAAGATCGACCTCTACAAGACCTCCGGCCACTACCCCTACTACGCCGACAGCCAGTTCCGGCCGATCGTCATGAGCGAGGACGAGCAGTACCTCCTGAAGCCGATGAACTGCCCCCACCACACGATGATCTACAAGGCCCGGCCGCGGAGCTACAAGGATCTCCCCTTGAGGCTCGCGGAGTTCGGCACCGTCTACCGCTACGAGCAGTCGGGCGAGCTGGGGGGCCTGACGCGCGTCCGCGGCTTCACCCAGGACGACGCCCACATCTTCTGCATGCCGGAGCAGGTGGAGGGGGAGATCGAGGGGTGCATCGACTTCACCCTCAAGGTTCTCGGCAGCCTGGCCTTCGAGAACTTCTCCGTGCGCCTGGGCTTCCGCGATCCCACGAGCGACAAGTACGTCGGGTCGCCGGAGCGCTGGGCGGAGGCCGAGGGGGCGATCGAGCGCGTCGCCCGGAGGATGAACCTCCCCGGCTGCGAGCCGGAGCTCGGCGAGGCGGCCTTCTACGGCCCGAAGATCGACTTCGTCGTGCACGACTCGCTGGGCCGCAAGTGGCAGCTCGGCACGGTGCAGCTCGACTACAACCTCCCCAGCGCCGAGCGCTTCGACTGCGAGTACATCGGCGCCGACAACGCCCGCCACAAGCCGGTGATGATCCACCGGGCGCCGCTGGGGAGCCTGGAACGCTTCGTGGGGGTGCTCATCGAGCACTTCGCCGGGGCCTTCCCCCTGTGGCTCGCGCCGGAGCAGGTGCGCGTGCTGCCGGTGAGCGAGAAGAGCGAGGCCTACGCCAAGGCCGTGAAGGCGCGCCTGGAGGCGGCGGGCCTCCGCGTGGGGATCGACCTGGCGCCGGAGAAGCTCGGCGCCAAGGTCCGAAGCGCCCAGCTCGAGCTGATCCCGACGATGGTCGTCTGCGGACCGCGCGACGAGGCCGCCGGCACGGTGAGCCTCCGCGACCGGCTCGACGGGGATCTGGGGGCGATGAGCCTCGAGGCGGCCGTCGAGCGGCTCCGGGAGGAGAACCTCTCGCGCGTCGTGCGTCACAAGCCCAAGCCGCTGGCGCTACCCGGCGACTCAGGCGCCGACGGCGACGACTACTGACGTGCCGCCGCGCGGGCCCGCGGGCCCCGGACGCCGGCCTGGCCGAGCGCCGCGCCGATCACGAGGCCCCACAGCAGGCTGTTGGCGGCGAAGAGCAGGGTGCCCCACACCCTGCCGGTGCCCGCCGGGGCGAGGAACGACGTCGCCTGGCCGACGGGGAAGAGGAGGATCGGGAGGAGCGTCCCCGCGGCGCGACCGATCGGCGATGGCTCCGCGCCCCCGTCGAAGGCGGCCAGCGACGCGCCGGTGGAGACGAGCAGGGCCGCCGTCGCGAGGGCGAAGTGGCCCGTGGCGGCGATGAGGATCGCCGCGGCCGTACGGCGGCTGATCCACGAGTCGGCGGTTTCCATTTCTCGCATCTCCTTGTCACACGCCCGGGGCTCTTGGGCGATGCCCGCCCGACGTCGCCGACAGGGGCCGCGCCGGGAGCATGCCGGGTCCGTGTCCCAAGCCTAGCAGGCGGTGGACAACGTGTTCCGCCGCCGGATGCGGCGGCAGGCACCCGTGAAAAACCTCGGCTTTTTCAGCGTGCCCACACGTGGAAAAAGGATATGGATGACGTTTTCCAAGGACAGCCGGCACGCGGCGGTGCGCGCCCAACGGCGCCCGGCCGCGAGCGGGTTCGACAGCCGCGCGACCGGGTGCGAAACTTCCCGCCATGCCGCGCTTCATCCTCCTCGAGCACTCGGGCGCCCCCGACGATCCGGCAGGGCGGCACTGGGATCTGCTCCTCGAGGCGGGTGACGCCTGCCGCACCTGGCGGCTCGCGGCGATCCCGGGACCCGGCGGTGACGCGGTACCAGCGGAAGCGATCGCGCCGCACCGCCTGGCCTGGCTCGACCACGAGGCGGGGGAGGTGTCGGGCGGCCGCGGCTTCGCCCGGCGCGTCGATGCGGGGGCGTTCACGGTGATCGACGGTTCCCTCGCGGGTGACGGGCCCGCCGGCCCGCTCGGGGTGCGACTGGCCGGCGCGGCGTTCGCCGGCACGCTCGTCATCGAGCCAGGGGGCGCGGCCTGGGTCGCGCGGTTCGTGGCGGGAGCGATGTTGCCGAATCGGTGACCGTCTTGACGGGGATTCGTAGTCTCCGACGGGTGGAGTGCATGGCGCTTCGGGCGGGGGGATCTGTGGATCGACTGGCACGAAGGGGGCATGCGATGACCATCGGGCTTCGGTCGCGTCGCCGGCGGCCGGCGCACACACACACACACACACACACACACACCCACACGGCTTTCGTGTGGTGAGGCGCTCGAATCGCGGGCGCTGCTCGCCGGCCTGAGCGGTGCCGTTTCGCTGCCGATGCCGGTCGGTGGGGTGAGCGATACGGCCGTCGTCGCTCCATTCGTTCTTCAGGCCCCGCCGACCGTCGGACCGACCGTGAACGGTCCCGCCGGCGGGCCAGCGTCGCCTCGCTGATCTCCAAGGCCTGCAGCACCGCTGCCAGGTCCTTCCCGGCATTCAGGCGCAAGTGCGTCACGCAGCTTCGCGACGATCTGTTCCGGCTTGTGCTTCTTCCGTCGTCTGGGCGTCATTGAAAGTCTCCTCCCCCGCAGGGGTTTAGACCTTCATACCGCCTGGATCAGGATTTCCAATGCAGGCCAAATATGAGTGGATTGAGATCCTGACTCCAGGTGGTGGAAATCCAAGTGCTGCCGGACGTGCCGCGCAACTGCGCGAGATCGTCAAGCAACGCTTCTGACGGTGAGAGGAACTGATGCGGAAAACGTCTGTGTTCGTCATCGACAACGGTTCGGATCAAGAGTGCGTCCTGCACATCGAACCGGAGTGCATTCCGTGTGCGATGGGTCCCGGCGAGTCACTCACCGTCAGGGACTCATATGACCGGTCACCAGTCACCGTACGACTGGGTAGAGATCGAACCGGCAGAACGGTCGTGTCGATCTGGCCGGGCGATGGCGACGTCGTCGTCGAGAAAGACGGCGTCGACGTCATGCAATGACAGACGTGCCCCACGCCCTGGGTGCCACCTCGCGAGCCGGAGCCCAGGGGGTCGCGAACGTTGGGAAGGGCTCCCTCACGCCAGGATCGCGTCGATCGGCGTGCCGTGGTCGATGGCGAGGCGGCGGCGGCCGGGGATCTCGAGCTTTCGCGAGTCGAGACCGAGCTGCTTGAGAATCGTCGCGTGGATGTCGGTCACGTAGTGCCGATCCTCCACGGCGTGAAAGCCGAGTTCGTCGGTGGCGCCGTGCACCGTGCCCCCCTTGATGCCGCCGCCGGCCATCCACACCGAGAAGGCGAAGGGATGGTGGTCGCGGCCGTCGGAGCCTTGCGTGCCCGGCGTGCGGCCGAACTCCGAGGCGAAGAGGACGATCGTCTCGTCGAGGAGCCCGCGGCGGGCGAGGTCCTCGAGCAATCCGCCGATCGGCTGATCGACGGCGAGGGCCAGGCTCGAGTGATTCGCCTTGAGGCCCCCATGGGCGTCCCAGGCGCCCGCGCCGCCGCCGCCGTGCTGGATCTGCACGAAGCGCACGCCGCGCTCCACCAGCCGCCGCGCCGCGAGCAGCTGCATCCCGAAGTCGCGGCAGTGGGGCAGGTCGAGGCCGTAGAGACGCCGCGTCTCCTCGGTCTCGGCGGAGAAGTCGACCACCTCCGGCACGCTCCGCTGCATGCGGTGGGCCAGCTCGTAGGAGGCGATCCGGGCCCGGGTGGCGGGATCGTCGGGATACTCCACCTCCGTCGCCCGGCCGAGCCGCGCGACGAGGTCGTAGCCCACCGCCTGCGCCCGCGCGTCGAAGGGGCGCTCCGGACGGCCGAAGTCGAGCGGATTGGCCGGATCGATCCGCAGCGGCACCGCGTCGTGCGCCGGGCCGAGGTAGATGCCGTCGCGCCGGTTCCAATACTCGCGGAAGCCGATGGAGACGAACTGCGGCAGGTTGTCGTCGAGGCTCCCCAGGCCGTAGTGCACCCAGGCGCCGAGCGTGGGCTGGGCCGGATCGAGCATGTGGCGGCCGGTGTGGAACTGCGTCTGGGCGCCGTGGTTGGAGTCGGTGGTCCACATCGAGCGCACCAGCGCCATGCGGTCGGCGTGGCGGGCGGTGTGCGGAAACCAGTCGGAGATCTCCATCCCGCTCTGGCCGTGCCTGCGGAAGCCGACCTGGAGGGGGAAGAGGACGTTGCGCTGCAGGCCGTTGGCGTCGGGCACGGGAGCGCGCTCGAGGGCGAGCCTGGCCGGGTTCTGGACGTCGGCGTAGGGCGTCTCGGCGATCGTCTTGCCGGCGTGGCGCGTCACCTCGGGCTTGTGGTCGAAGCTCTCGAGGTGGCTCACGCCGCCGTTCATGAACAGCCAGATCACGCTCTTGGCCCGCGGCGCCGCGTGGGGCCGGCCGTCGGGGGGCGCCCAGGCGGCCTCGGCCCCCACGCCGTCGCGCGCGAGCATCGCGCCCAGCGCCAGGCCGGTGAACCCGAAGCCGAGGTCGGCCAGGAACGCCCGGCGGGGAGCGGGGAGGCGGCAGGGCGGGAGGGGCGTCGGCATGGGACTCACCGCAGGGTGACGAAGTCGGTGTGGTTGAAGAGCGCCCACACGAGGTGGACGAGCGCCGGATCGACCGCCGGGCCGCCGTCGGCCGGCGCCGCGGGGAGCGCGGCCGGCGCCACGGCACGCCAGGCGGCGAGCGCCTCGTGGCAGGCGGC
>CAISKG010000593.1 GCA_903885855.1 uncultured Planctomycetaceae bacterium | reverse complement strand
GACAGCCGGGCATAGCGGCGCTCGGCGACTCGGTTGGCGACCCGCTCCGGCCGTGGCGGCCGGGCGACGGCCTGGGCTGTGAAAAGTGACGGTGTCGTCAGGGAGCAGCACAGTCCCGCGACGACCGGGAGCCAGAGGCGTGCGGTCGACGTCGGCGACGAACGCGAGGTGCAGGAAGGCATGCTGGCGTCTCCAGGTGGGCGGGCGGCAAACGCGATTGCCGCTGACCAGTCATTGTGCCTACAGTGAGGCGGCAAACGCAACTTTTCCCGCCGGTCCGCCATGACGTCCTACAGCCTCACGCACCTTCGCCAGCTCGAGGCCGAAAGCATCCACATCATCCGCGAGGTGGCGGCCGAGTTCGAGAACCCGGTGATGCTCTACTCCATCGGGAAGGACTCGGCGGTGATGGTCCGCCTGGCCGAGAAGGCGTTTTACCCGGCCAAGCCACCGTTTCCGCTGATGCACATCGACACGACCTGGAAGTTTCGTGAGATGTACAAGCTCCGCGACGACTACGTCGCCAAGGAGCTGGGCTTCAAGCTCATCGTCTACACCAACGAGGAGGGACGGGCCGCGGGCATCAACCCGATCACGCACGGCAGCAAGGTGCACACCGACGTGATGAAGACCCAGGCCCTCCGGCAGGCGCTCGACACGTATCGCTTCGACGCCGCCTTCGGCGGAGCCCGGCGCGACGAGGAGAAGAGCCGGGCGAAGGAGCGGGTCTTCTCCTTCCGCGACGAGCACCACCGCTGGGATCCGAAGAACCAGCGGCCGGAGTTGTGGAACCTCTACAACACCAAGGTCCGGAAGGGGGAGAGCATCCGCGTCTTCCCCCTCTCCAACTGGACCGAGCTCGACGTGTGGCAGTACATCCACCTCGAGAAGATCCCGATCGTGCCGCTCTACTTCGAGGCCGAACGCCCCATCGTGTGGCGCGACGGCGTGATGATCATGGTGGACGACGACCGACTGCCGCTGGAGCCCGGCGAGAAGCCGGAGCTGCGCCGCGTGCGCTTCCGCACGCTCGGCTGCTACCCCCTCTCGGGCGCCGTCGACTCGACGGCCACCACGCTCCCCGAGATCATCCAGGAGATGCTCCTCACCACGTTCTCCGAGCGCCAGGGCCGCCTCATCGATTCCGACGAGGCGGGCTCGATGGAAAAGAAGAAGCGCGAGGGCTACTTCTGACCTCCGCCGGGCCCTGCAGCGGACCGCGGCCGTCGCCGCCGGCCGCTGAAGACCTCTCGAAGCCGGAGCGTGAGCCGTTGCCCCAGATCGACGCGTAGCAACCCCCAAGCGACATCCGACATGTCCCATCAATCCTCACTCATCGCCAAGGACATCGACGCCTACCTCCTGCAGCACGAGCGCAAGGAGCTGCTCCGCTTCATCACCTGCGGGAGCGTCGACGACGGCAAGAGCACCCTCATCGGCCGGCTGTTCTACGAGTCGAAGATGATCTACGAGGACCAACTGGCGGCCATCGCCAAGGATTCCTCGCGCTACGGCACCACCGGCGGGAAGGTCGATCTGGCCCTGTTCACCGACGGCCTGGAGGACGAGCGCCAGCAGGGGATCACGATCGACGTCGCCTACCGCTACTTCTCCACCGACCGGCGCAAGTTCATCATCGCCGACACCCCCGGCCACGAGCAGTACACGCGCAACATGGCCACCGGGGCCTCGACGGCCGACCTGGCGATCATCCTCGTCGACGCCCGCCACGGCGTCCTCACGCAGACGCGCCGCCACAGCTTCATCGTCTCGCTGCTCGGCATCCGCCACGTGGTGGTGGCGATCAACAAGATGGACCTCGTCGGCTGGGACGAGACCGTCTTCGAGCGGATCCGCGCCGACTACCAGTCGTTCGCCTCGCGGCTCGACATGCCCGACGTCCACTTCCTCCCCATCTCCGCCCTCGAGGGGGACAACGTCGTCACCAACAGCCCCAACATGCCCTGGTATTCCGGGTCGCCGCTGATGGGGCTCCTGGAGACGGTGTACATCGGCTCCGACCGCAATCTGGAGGACTTCCGCTTCCCGGTGCAGCTCGTCCTCCGCCCCAACCTCGACTTCCGTGGCTTCTCCGGCACGATCGCCTCGGGGATCGTGCGGACCGGCGACGAGGTGATCAGCCTCCCCTCGCGGAAGAAGAGCCGGGTGAAGCGGATCGTGACCTTCGACGGCGACCTCGAGGAGGCGCACGCCCCCCAGAGCGTGACGCTCACGCTCGAGGACGAGATCGACTCCAGCCGCGGCGACATGCTCGTGCGGCCGGGCAACCAGCCGAAGGTCGACAACCGCTTCGAGGCCACGGTGGTGTGGATGAGCGAGCAGGCGCTCGTGCCCGGAAGGCAGTACCTCTTCAAGCAGACGACGAAGGTCGTGCCGGGCGCCGTGAGCACGCTCCGCTACCGGATCGACGTCAACACCCTCCACCGCCAGGACGCGCCGGGGCTGGCGCTCAACGAGATCGGGCGCTGCGCGATCACGCTCAGCGAGCCGATCATGCACGACGCCTACCGCCGCAACCGGGGCACCGGCTCCTTCATCATGATCGACCGGCTCACCAACGCCACCGTCGGCGCCGGCATGATCCTCGACCGGGAGCCGGAGGAGGGGCGCTCGGCGGCCCACTGGGACGACGCCGCGGCCGAGCACCTCCACGGCGCGGCGAGCACCGTCAGCGCTGCCGAGCGCGAGGCACGCTACGGCCAGAAGCCCGTCACGCTCCTCCTCACCGGCCTCACCGGCTCCGGCAAGAGCACGCTGGCCGCGGCGCTGGAGCGGCGGCTGTTCGAGATGGGTCGCGCCGTGAGTGTCATCGACGGGCAGTCGCTCCGCCTCGGGATCAGCCGCGATCTCGGCTTCAGCGCCGCGGAGCGGAGCGAGAACCTGCGCCGCGGCGCCGAGATCGCCCGGCTCTTCAACGACGCCGGCCTCCTCTGCATCGCCGCCTTCGTGGCGCCGGAGGAGGAGGTGCGGCAGCGTGCGGTGGAGCGGATCGGAAGGGAGCGGGCGGTGGTGGTCCATCTCGACTGCCCCGTCGAGGTCTGCCGCACGCGCGACGCCGACGGCCACTACGCGCTGGCCGACGCGGGCACGATGAGCCACTTCCCCGGCGTGAGCGCGCCCTACGAGCCGCCCGTCGCCCCCGACCTCGTCCTGCCCACGCACCAGTGGCCGGTGGGGAGGTGCGTCGACGTGCTGGTGAAGCTCCTCGAGGACCGCGGCGCGATCTGACGGCGGGGCGCCATCTGACGGCGGGGCGCCGGGCCCCCCCGGCGCCACCGATGGCCGCGCGGGCATGTGCTCCCACGACGAGCCGGGGGGACACGCCGGCCCGGCACGGGCCGGAAAGATTTATTGACGTATCGGAACATTCCGATACATAATGGGGGTGGCGGTCCGGTCCGCCGCCCCCGATCGCCCGCCCCGAGGAGCATCCCCATGGTCGCCACCGTCTCCCCCACGACCCTCGCCGACCTCCGCCGCCGTGGCGACGCCGTGACGCTCATCGACGTGCGCACGCCCGCGGAGTTCGGCGAGGTGCACGTCGACTTCGCCCGCAACATCCCCCTCGACCGGCTCGACCCGCGCGAGATCGCGGCCCTCGCCGGCGGCGGGAAGGTGTACGTGATCTGCAAGTCGGGCGGCCGCAGCCGCCAGGCCTGCGAGAAGCTCGCCGCCGCCGGGCTCGAGGGCGCCGTGAGCGTCGAGGGGGGGACCGCCGCCTGCGTCGAGGCGGGGCTGCCGGTCGTCCGTGGCCGCAAGGCGATGTCGCTCGAGCGCCAGGTGCGGATCGCCGCCGGGGCGCTCGTCGCCCTCGGCGCCGCCACCGCCGGGCTCTGCCCCGATCCGCTCTGGTCGAAGGTCGGCGCCGGTCTGGCGGCCTTCGTGGGGTGCGGCCTGGTGTTCGCCGGGATCACCGACACCTGCGGGATGGCGATGGTGCTGGCCCGGATGCCGTGGAACCAGGCCGGCGGCACGGCCTGCGCCCGGGCGGTGCTCGCGGCGGTGCTCGTCGCCGCGGCCTCGGGCACGGCGCAGGCGGGCCACACCAAGGACTCCCTCGACACCGTCAAGCAGTCGATGAAGGAGAAGAAGGCGGTGCTCGTCGACTGCCGTGAGGCGGAGGAGTGGGAGGAGGGGCACGTCGTCGGCGCGGTGCTCCTTCCCTTGAGCGCGCTGGAGAAGGGGGTCGACGCGGCCCGGATCGCCGCCCTCCTGCCCAAGGACAAGATCATCTACTGCCACTGCCTCGCCGGCGGCCGCTGCCTGGAGGCGGCGGAGATCCTCGCGCCGCTCGGCTACGACGTGCGGCCCCTCAAGCCGGGCTATCCGCAGCTCGAGAAGGCCGGCTTCCCCACCGCCAAGGGGCGCTGACGAGCCGCGCCCCGCGCGGGCCGTCGGTCAGGGAGCCGCGCCCGTGGCGGCGTCCCCGGCCGCCGGCGCGGCGAGGCCGCCGATCCAGGCCTCGAGGAGGCGCACGGCGCGCTCGTCGGCCAGGGCGCTGGCCAGCGGCGGCATCTGCCCCGGCCCGCGCCGCCGGACGCGCTCCAGGAGCACCGAGCGCGCCGGATCGCCCGCTGCCACGAGCGCCGCGTCGGGGATCCCCAACGCCCCGTGCAGCGGCTTCTCGCCGAGCAGCCGCGATTGCCCGGTCGCCACGGCGAACTCGGCCGAGAAGGCGCTGTTGCCGCCGCCGGCCTCGACGTGGCAGGAGGCGCAGTTGGCGTGGAGGTAGGAGCGCGCCCGGGCGTCGAGCGGCGCCGTCTCGTCGGCCGGGTCGACGAGCCGCGCGAGCTCCGCCGGCGGCTTGGGGAGCGGGGCCTGGAAGTAGCCCATCGCCTCCAAGCGCGCAAGCTGGTTGCCGGCGGGGCCGGGCCCCTCGTGGTCGCGGTTCATCTGCACCTCGCACAGCCCGAGGACGTAGTTGGCCGCCCGCGAGTGGCAGACCATGCACTCCGCCCGGCTGGGGTAGTGCCAGGCCTGGCGGCGCGTGCCGTCCGGGGCGGCCGGATCGACGAGCGCCACGACCTCGTCGTGCCCCCCGCGGCCCACCAGCTCGGCGTCGGTCTGGGCGTCGTTCCAGCGGTAGGAGTAGCCGGCCCATTCGTTGTCGGTGCGCACCATGAGGCGGGTCTCGACGCGCCGGGCCGTCTCCGGCCGCCCCGGCGTCCCCTCGAGCGTGAAGCTCTTCACGAGCACCGAGCCCTCGGGGAAGTTCCAGCCGCGGCTCGAGGTGTATTCCACGCGCCCGCCGTCGGGGACGGCGAGGAAGCGCTCCTTCCGCGCCCCGTCGGACCACAGCGGCGCGTTGACGGCGTAGGGGACGAGGCCCGGGGCGGGGCGGTGCGCGGCGACGTCGGCGAACAGGCCGGTGTCGGAGAGCCGGCGGGGGAAATCGGCCGGCGGCGCGGGGGGCACCGGCTCGAGCCGCCAGAAGCCGCCGCCGTGGTCGACGACCAGCAACTCGCCGTCGCGGCCGCGCGCGAAGCCGGTGATCTGGAGGGTGGTGTCGGCGAGCTCGCGCGGCGCCTCGACGGCCGTGCCGTCGTGCCCGAGGGCCCAGATCCGGCCGGTGGAGTAGTCGCCGTAGACGAAGCAGCCCTCGAGATCGGGGCGGTTCATGCCCCGGCAGACGATCCCGCCGGTCAGGCTGCGGGCCTCGGCGTGGTGGTGCTCGGCGGCCGGCGCGACGATCGGCTCGTCGCCCCGGCGCGACTCGGCATGGAACGGATGGCTCCCCTCCTGCACGCTCCAGCCGTAGTTCTCCCCGCGGCGCACCAGATAGACCTGCTCCCACAGATCCTGGCCGTTCTGCCCCACCCACACCCTCCCGGTGTCGGGGTCGATGTCGAGCCGCCAGGGATTGCGGAATCCGTAGGCCCAGATCTCGCCGCGCGCCCCCGCCACGCCGAGGAAGGGGTTGTCGGGGGGGATCGAGTAGGGGCGGTCGGCCGCGGGATGGTCGACGTCGATGCGGAGCATCACCGCGAGAAGGTCGTCGAGGCCCTGGCCGGTGCGGAGCGTGTCGCTGTCGGTCGAGCCGTCGCCGGTGGGGCAGTAGAGGTAGCCGTCGGGGCCGAAGGCCAGATCGCCGCCGTCGTGGCCGTTGGACTCCCATTCCAGGATCGTGACCTCGCTGCCGGGCACGATCCCGCGCGTGCCGTCGCGGGCGACGGTGAAGGAGGAGATGCGGTCGGTCTTCCGCGCGGCCGTCACCGGGCCGTTGGAGATCACGTACAGCAGGCCGTTGGCCTCGTAGCGCGGATGGAAGCAGAAGCCGTAGATCCGCCGGTCGAGGGCCACGAGGGCCGCGCTCGAATCGACGTCGGCGTCGTCGCGGCAGACGCGCAGGCCCCCCGGCTCCGGCCAGTCGCCCCCGTGGTCGACATAGAACAGCCGCCCGCCCCCCGGCTCGACGCGGAGGTAGACCGGCTGGAAGAGGGGCAGCCGGGGATAGGCCCGCACCGCCCGGTAGGGTGGCGGGGGCTCGGGCGTGCCGCGGAGGCGCGTGTTCTGCCAGGGCTCGCGCTCCGCCGCCGCGGCCCCGGGCGCCGGCCAGAGCGTCGCCCCGGCGAGGAGCCCGACGCCGGCGAGGATCACACCCACGGCGGCCACCCCGTGGCCGGCCCGCGGCGCGTCGCGCCTGTCGTGCCGTACGTCCCGCATCGCGCGCTCCCCCGGCCGCGGCCGGCGTCAGTGCTTCCGGAAGCGGAGGAGGTAGTTCTCCGCGAATCCCTCGATCTCCACCTCCTCCACGAACTCGAAGCCCGCCGCCTCGATCTCCTCCCGCACCGTCTCCTTGCCGGCGCGGACGTGGTCGAGGAGCCACTGCCGCGAGGTTCCCGGGATGCGATCGAAGTCGACGACCACGAGCTGCCCGCCGGGCCGCAGCGCCTCGTGGATCGAGGCCAGCATCGCCTCGTACTCGACGAAGTGGTGGTAGGTGTCGCACACGAAGGCGTGCCCCACCGAGCCCGGCGCGAGGCGCGCGGAGCCGGCCTCGGAGAGGACGACCGCGACGTTGGAAAGCCCCTCGTCGCGCACGCGCCGCTCGAGGAACTCCACCAGACGCGGCGAGATGTCGACGGCGTACACGCGGCCGTCGGCGCCGACCTTCTCGGCGAAGGGGGCGAGGAACAGCCCCGTGCCGCTGCCCACGTCGGCCACCCGGTCGCCGGGGGCGAGTCCGAGGGCGCCGACGATCGCCTCGCGGCAGGCGAACACCTCCCGGCTCTCCACCTCGAAGCGCTGCCGCCACGCCTCGGGGTCGAGGTCGGGCGCGAGGAAGTCGCGGTTGATGTCGGCGCCCGCCGGCGCGGCGGGCCCCTGCGGCCGCGCCGCGGCGGCCGGCAGGAGCAGCAGGGCGAGGATCGCCAGCCGGGCCGGCATCCCCCCCGGACGGGTCGGCCGGCGGCGCCGGAGGGCCGCGGGCAGGGGGAAAAAGCTCCGGTTTGAGCGGGCGACGCGATCGACGATCATGGGCGATCCCTTCCCGGGCCCGGCGGGCCGACGGAGGGCCCGGATCCCAGGAGTGTACCGTCGATGCCCCCCGCCCCGACCCCCGAATGGCAGGCCTGGCTCACGGCCGCGGTCGTCCTCGCCACGGTCGTCGGGCTGCTCGTCGTCCAGCGCGCCCCCGATCTGGTGATGATCGCCGGCGTGGTGGTGCTCCTGGCCGCCGGCGTGATCAAGCCGGCCGAGGCGCTCCAGGGGATGAGCAACGAGGGGATGATCACCGTCGCCGCGCTGTTCGTGGTCGCGGCGGCGATCGAGCGCACCGGGGCGCTGGCCACGGTCGTCGACCGGCTCCTGGGCCGGCCCAAGTCGCTCGCCTCGGCGCAGTTCCGCACCATGGTCGGCCCCGGGATCCTCTCCGCCTTCGTCAACAACACGCCGGTGGTGGCCCTGATGGTGCCGGCGATCCGCGACTGGGCGAAGAAGAACCGGCTCGCCGTCTCGAAGCTCCTCATGCCGATGAACGACGCGGTCGTCCTCGGCGGGCTCTGCTCGCTCATCGGCACGAGCACCAACGTCGTCGTCAGCGGCCTCGTCGCCGGCAAGCGCGGAGAGCCCCTGGGGATGTTCGACATCACCTGGCTGGGGGTGCCGTTGTTCCTCGTGGGGATGGTCTACCTCGTCGTCGCCAGCCGCCGCCTCCTCCCCGACCGGCGGCCGGCGGTGAGCACCGGCGACGACCCGCGGCAGTACACCCTGGAGATGATCGTCGATCCGGGCAGCCCGCTCGCCGGGCGGAGCATCGAGGAGGCGGGCCTGCGCCACCTCGACGGCCTGTTCCTCATGGAGATCGACCGGCGCGGGCAGGTGATCGCCGCCGTCGAGCCCTCGATGGGCCTCGAGGCGGGCGACCGGCTGGTGTTCGTCGGCGTCCTCGACTCGGTGGTGGAGCTGCAGAAGGTGCGCGGCCTGCGCCCCGCCTCGGAGCAGGTCTTCACCCTCGACGGCCCGCGCAGCGAGCGCGTGCTCGTGGAGGCGGTGGTCGCTCCCGCCTGCCCGTTCGCCGGGCGCACGATCCGCGACAGCCACTTCCGCTCCACCTACGGCGCGGTGGTGATCGCGGTGGCGCGCGACGGCGAGCGCGTGCGCATGAAGATCGGCGACATCACCCTCCAGACCGGCGACACCCTCCTCCTCGAGGCCGGCCCCGCCTTCCTCGATCGCCAGCGCTCCAACCGCCACTTCTACCTCGTGAGCGAGGTCCGCGACTCCAATCCCCCGCGCCACGAACGGGCCTGGATCGCCGGCGCGATCCTGGCGGCGATGGTCCTCGCCGTCGCCACCGAGGCGGTGCCGATGGTGGCCGCGTCGCTGGTGGCCGCCTGCTGCGTGGTCGCCACGCGCTGCATCTCCTCGGGCGAGGCCAGGCGCGCGATCGAGTGGGAGTCGCTCCTCCTCATCGCCGCCAGCTTCGGCCTGGCGCGGGCCATGGAGAAGACCGGGCTGGCGGCCCTGGTCGCCGACTCGACGATCAGCGCCGCCGGCGACGATCCCTATCTCGTCCTCGCGGCGCTGTACCTGGTGACGATGCTGTTCACGGAGCTGATGAGCAACAACGCCGCCGCCGTGCTCACCTTCCCGATCGCCTGGCAGACCGCCGCCGATCTGGGGGTGAATCCCATGCCGCTGGTGATGGCGATCACCGTGGCGGCCAGCTGCGGCTTCGCCACGCCGATGGGCTACCAGACCAATCTCATGATCTACGGCCCGGGCGGCTACAAATTCACCGACTACGTGCGCTTCGGCGGCCCGCTCAACCTGCTCGTGATGGTGCTGACGGTGATCCTGGCGCCGCTCATCTGGCCGTTCCATCCACGGTAGCTGCCCGTGGAAAAAGTCATCCATGACCTTTTTCCACTCAGGACACCCCAGAAAAGCCGAGGTGTTTCCGGGGTGTTCGCCGCCGCATCCAGCGGCGGGTCACTTTGTCCACAGCCTGCTCGCCTGACCGGTCGCGCCGGGGCGAAGCCAGAGCCGGGCGAGGGCCGCGCCGATCGTGTCGCCCGCCGCATGCCCCGCCGTCGGTCCTGCCGTCGGTCCGGGGCCCGCCGTGCAGCCGGCCGCCGTGCAGCGGGCGTCGCCGCGGCAGGCGCCGCAGCGTTCCTCGACCTTCCATTCGACGGTGGGCTTCGACTCCTTCGTCGTCTTCTTCACGAGCACCTCGCGCGACCGCACGCTGCCGCAGCCGGGCTCCCACGTGCCCCCGCCCCGGCACGGGCAGGCATGCCTGCCGCAGGGATCGGGGCAGCGCCGGCTCCGACCCGGCACGCAGAAGTCCTCGCACTCGGTCTCCCAGGAGATCTTCGTGATCTCCTTCTCGGTGCAGCGCGGCGCGCAGACCTTGACCACGCAGCACCCGCTGCCGCAACGGTCGCAGCGGCCGTCGGCGGCGGGCTTGTCCGGCGTGCCGGGTTTGGCCTTCGTTCCGGAGGTGGCGGCCGCGGCCTTCGGGGTCTTGCCATCGGCGGTCGATGCCTTGGGCGCGGGGACTCGCTCGGCAGCGGGCTCGGCGACCGCCGCCTTCGCGGCGGGGGGATCGGCCGCCGCACGGGGCGCGGAGGCCATCACCAGGGCGGTCAGCAGGGCCGCCGCGATCGGCAGGCCGCGCCGCCGCTCGGCGTTCGGGAATCTCGGTGCATGCATGGGAAGGGCCCTGGGAGCGATCCTGCCACCGGGATGATCGGCCGGGGCGGTTCCCGCGGCGACCGCCTCGGCGCCGGGGCCGCAGGGTCGCCGCCGGTTGCCCTCCCGCCTCCGCTTGCCTTGATCGCCGCCGCTTCTCCTGATCGCCTCCGCTTCCCGTGATCGCCTCCGCTTCCCGTGATCGCCTCCGCTTCCCGTGATCGCCTCCGCTTCCCGTGACCGCCGCCGTTTCCCCGGGTATCCTCCCGCCATGACCCCGCAGGCGCGCATCGGGATCGTGACCGTCTCCGACCGGGCCAGCCGCGGCGAGTACGCCGACGAGGGAGGGCCTGCGATCCGGGCCTATCTCGAGGAGGTGCTCGCCTCCCCCTGGGAGGCCCTTCCCCGCCTCGTCGCCGACGACGAGGAGGCGATCGTGGCGGTGCTCCGCGAGCTCGCCGCCGCCGGCTGCTGCCTGGTCGTCACCACCGGCGGCACCGGTCCCGCCCCGCGCGACGTCACGCCCGAGGCCACCGAGCGCGTCTGCACGCGCCTCCTCCCCGGCTTCGGCGAGCTGATGCGCGCCACGTCGCTGGCGCACGTGCCCACCGCGATCCTCTCCCGGCAGACGGCCGGGATCGTGGATCGCACGCTCGTCGTCAACCTCCCCGGCAGGCCGCGCAGCATCCGCGAGTGCCTCGACGCCGTCTTCCCGGCGATCCCCTACTGCATCGACCTCGTCCACACCGGCGCAGCCGGGGCGCCGCGCCTCGAGACGCGCCCCGAGCGCCTCGTCGCCTTCCGGCCGAAGGCCTGACCCGCTAGCCGAACACCTCGGCGATCGCCGCACGCAACTCCCCCACCAGCCGCGGCACGGCCACGAACGGATCCTCCGGATCCTCGTATTCGAGCACGAGGGGACCCTGGTACCCCGCCCGGGCGAGGATCGAGAGCACGCGCCGCGCGTCGGCCGGCTCCGGCGTCGCGTCCTCGCCGCCGCGCCGGATCGACGCCTTGTACTGCACGTTCACCGCCCAGGGGGCGCAGCGCTCGAGGTCGGCGTACGGGTCGGCGGAGACGAAATTGCCGCCGTCGAGGTTGATCCCCAGCCATGCGCTGTCGACCCCCTCGACGACCGCCAAGAGCCCGTCGGGATCGGCGACGATGCCGCCGTGGTTCTCGACGCCCAGGAGCACGCCCCGCGTGGCGGCGTGACCGCAGCATTCCCGCAGCGCCGCGATGCACTGCCGCCGCGCGTCATCGAGGGAGAGGCCCCCCTCGGCCGCGCCGGCGAAGACGCGCAGATGGCCGCCGCCGAGGGCCGCGGTGCGGTCGATCCAGCGCTTCACGTCGGCGATCTCGCCGTCGAGGCGGGGGCCTGGGGGGAGGGTGAAGGTGTTGCCCACGGCGCAGCCGGTGACGGCGACGCCGCGGAGATGCGCCCGGCGCCGCAGGGCTGCCAGCGCCGCCTCGTCGGTGGCGGGGTCGAAGTAGTAGGCCGTGAGCTCGGCGTCGCAGCCGAGATCGGCGCAGAGATCGATGAAGGACGCGATCGACAGGCTGCGGGCCGCGTCGGCGGGAGCCTGCGGGCGGCCGCGCGAGAAGGTGAAGAAGTCGCGGAATCCGTAGGCGGCAAGCGCCAGCCGAACGTGCGGCGCCCCCGCCCGCAGCGGCGGGCCTGCCTCGAGCGGCTCCGCTGCCTCGAGCGGCTCCCCTGCCTGGAGCGGCTTCCCTGCCAGCACCGCGGGAGCCGCCAGCGCCGCCAGGAAGCCGCGCCGCGGTAGCGCGGCCGGCGCGGGGCACGGTCCGGAGGCGGCGCGGGGCGTCATCGGGCGGCGCTCCCCTGCATGGCGCGGGCCAGTTCGGGGGCGAAGTAGGTGAGCACGGCGTCGGCGCCGGCACGCTTGATCACCAGCACGCTCTCGGCGGCGGCCCGCGCGCCGTCGATCCAGCCGTGGCCGGCGGCGGCGCGGATCATGGCGTACTCCCCGCTCACCTGGTAGGCGAGGGTCGGGAGGCCGAAGGCGCGCTTCACGCGCCAGATGACGTCGAGCGCCGTCCCGGCCGGCTTGACCATCACCATGTCGGCCCCCTCGGCGACGTCGAGGCCCACTTCGCGCAGGGCCTCGTCGCCGTTGGCGACGTCCATCTGGTAGGTCTTCTTGTCGGCGATCCCGCGCTTCGCCCCCGCGTCGAGCGCCGCGGAGGAGCCGAGGGCGTCGCGGAAGGGGCCGTAGAAGGCGGAGGCGTACTTGGCGGCGTAGGAGAGGATGCACACGTCCTGCCGGCCGGCGGCGTCGAGGGCGCGGCGGATCGCCCCCACGCGGCCGTCCATCATGTCGGAGGGGGCGACGACGTGGCAGCCGGCCGCGGCGAGCGACAGGCTCTGGCGGCAGAGGACCTCGACCGTCTCGTCGTTGAGGATTTGGCCGTCGGCGAGGAGGCCGTCGTGGCCGTGGCTGGTGTAGGGGTCGAGGGCCACGTCGCACACCACCCCCACGGCGCCGCCGGTCTCGGCGCGGATGGCGCGCACCGCGCGGCAGGCGAGGTTGTCGTCGTCGCAGGCGTGGGCCGCGTCGTCGCTCTTGTGGCGTGGATCGACCACGGGAAAGAGGGCCACGGCCGGGATCGAGAGCGCGGCGGCCTCGGCCGCGGCGCGGCGGACGCCGTCGAGCGTGAGGCGGTCGACGCCCGGCATGGCCGCCACCGGTACGGCCGCCGCGGCGTCGTGGACGAACAGCGGCCACACCAGATCCGCCGGGGTGAGGACCGTCTCGGCGACCATGCCCCGCAGCCATGCATGCTGCCGGAGACGGCGCGGGCGCGTGGTGGGGAAGGCGGTGCCGGGGGGAATCGAGGGCTCGCTCACGGGGAGGGGGGCTCCGCGGGGGGATCGGCCGCGCCGCGCGGCGCGGCCGGCCGGCGGTCGTCGTCGACGATCGCCGCGCCGGGGGGAAAGGGAGCGGGTCGAGGCGGACCCTCGAACGCGGCCGTGGCGGAGGTGTCGACCGTCTCCCACACCGTCACCCGCCGGGCCACGACGGCCAGGTCGGCGAACACCGTCGGGCAGACGACCTCGAGGAGGTAGCGCGCCATGTTCTCGGCGGTGGGATTCCAGGGGAGGAGGAAGAGCTTCACCGGCTTCGAGGAGCGCACCGCGGCGACGGCCCCGGTGTCGTCGGCGGCGAGGATGAAGGCGTGGTCCCAGTGGGCGTCGATCCAGCCGAGCAGGCGGCGCTTGACCACCGCGAAGTCGACGATGCGGCCGACGCCGTCGGTCGCGCTGCCGCCGTCGCAGGGCGCGACCTCCACGTCGACGCGGTAGTTGTGGCCGTGGAGGTAGGCGCAGTGCCCCTCGTGGCCCATGAGTCTGTGGCCCGCGCAGAAACGCAGGCGGCGGACGAGCGACAGCGTCGTGCGGCCTTCGGAAGCGGTCATGCGCGCGGGCCGCGGGGGCGGCAGGCCCCTGTCAGGCGGTCACGGTGTCGGCCGTCTCGACCCGGATCGGCTTGATGTCGAACTTCGGGTTCTGGCCGAGGAAACGGCAGGGGTTGTTGTGGAAGACCTCGATCGCCTCCTGGAGGGAGCGGCCGCGGCGGCGGTACTCGAGGACGCACTCCTGGAGGAGGAAGGGATCGCTGGGCCCCCAGTCGGCCGACGAGTTCACGAGGATCCGCTCCGTGCCGTACTTCTCCAGCATGTCGACCGCGCGCTTCGGCGAGCACTTGGTGATCGGGTAGAGCGTGAACCCGGCCCAGTAGCCCGCGTCGAGGACCGGCTTGATCGTCTGCTCCTCGACGTGGTCGATCCAGATCCGCTCCGGGTCGACGTTCATCCCGGCGAGCACCTCGAGCACCTTCCGCGTGCCGTGGGCCTTGTCGGCCAGGTGCGGGGTGTGGATGAGGACGAGCTGGCCGTGCTTCATGGCCAGATCGACGTGGGCCTCGAGGGACTCGATCTCGTTCTTCGTCGACTTGTGGAGCCCCGTCTCGCCCACGCCGAGCACGGTGGGCTTGGCGAAGAACTCGGGGAAGTGCTCGAGCACCGCGCGCGTGAGACCCGGGTTCTCGGCCTCCTTGGGATTCACCGCCACCCAGCAGAAATGGCGGATGCCGTACTGCGCGGCCCGCGTCGGCTCGAACTCGCTGATCTGCCGGAAATAATCGATGAAGGTCTCGGGATAGAGGCGGTCGAACCCGGCCCAGAAGGCCGGCTCGGCCACCGCGACGACGCCGCTCATCGCCATCCGCTCGTAATCCTGCGCGGTGCGGGCGATGGCGTGATAGTGGGGCTGGATGATCTGCATGGCTGGTTTCCCGGGGCGGACGGGCCGTGGGGCCCTGGAGCGGGGGCGCGGTCAGACCGTGGCGAAGAGCTCGAGGAGGGCGACGGTGCGCTCCCCCGCGGGCCGCGGGTCCGCCGCGATCGCCAGGGCGCGGCGCAGGACCTCGAGCTTCCGCTCGGCAGCGTCGCTGCCCCCGGCGCCCGACCGCTCCACCGCGGCGTCGTAGCGGTCCATGAGGGCGGCGATCTCGAGGATCTGGTGGCGCGACTCGAGGAAGTACGTGTCGACGACCTGGGGGGGGGTGAGCATGGCGGGCTCCTGCGGGGATGCAGGTCAATCATACCCCCGCGAAACGGGCGCGGCAGGGGAGCCGGCGCTCCCGGCCGCGGAGGGATTTGCCGCGCGGGCCCCCACGCTGGCAACAATGGGAGCGGGCCCGCATGACCGCTGCCGGCCGACCGTGCGACCGAGCCTTTCCGCCCCGTGAGGTATCCCATGCCCCGCCGCCGGCCACTCCCGTTCCTGTTCGCGGGCCTCCTGGCCACAGCGGCCGCGGCCGCCGAGCCCGTGCTCGAGACGCTGCCGGTGCGCGAGGTGAGCGTCTTCAAGGATGGCCACGCCTTCGTGCTCCACCGCGGCACGATCCCCGTCGCCGCCGGCGGCACCGCCCGACTCGACCGCCTCCCCGCGCCGCTGCTCGGCACCTTCTGGGTCGGGGGGATCGACGAGGGGCGCGGTGGCGTGACCGTCGCCGGCGTGACCGCCGCGCAGGCACGCGTCCGGGTGGAGCGCACCGCCCTCACCCTCCCCGAGCTCGTCCGCTGCAATCCCGGCGCCCGGGTCCTCGTCACCGAGATCCCGCCGGCCGACCGCGACCCGGCCCCCTACGAGGCCACCCTCCTCGAGCCGCCGGTGCAGTCGGCGGAGGAGCTCGAGGCGCTCGCCCTCCCCGGCGAGGGGCCGAAGCTGCCGGTCGTGTCGGATCTCGTGTTCCTCGCCACCGACTCCGGCACCCGCGTCGTGCCGCTTGCGCGCATCCAGGACATCACCTTCCGCGACGGGCCCGCCACGACGCTCGGCCGCGAGGAGCTGCGCGCCGCCCTCACCCTGCAGCTGGTGCGGCGCGGCGCCGACGGCGCCGTCGCGCCGGCGGCCGCGGGGGAGGCGGAGGTGGGGCTGATGTACGTGCAGCGCGGGCTGCGCTGGCTCCCCTCCTACCGCGTCGACCTCGACGGCCGCGGGCAGGCGCGCGTGGCGCTGCAGGCGACGCTCGTCAACGATCTCGTCGACCTCGACGACGTCACCGTGAACCTCGTCGTCGGCGTCCCCACGTTCGTGATGAAGGACCAGCCCGACCCGATCGGCCTCGACCAGGCGGCCGCGCGGCTCGCCGCCGCGGTCGATCTCCGCAACGACAACCGCTTCGGCAACTTCTACTCCAACGCCATGATGTCGCAGACGCCCGGGATGGGGGGCGGCGGGCCGGACCCGCAGCCGACGGAGCCCGAGGCGGCGCCGGGGGAGAAGACCGAGGATCTGTACGTCTTCCGGCTCGAGCACGTGACCCTCGCGCGCGGAGCGCGGCTGGTGGTGCCGGTGGCGACGGCGACGCTCCCCTACCGCGACTTCTTCAAGCTCGAGGTCCCCTTCGTGCCCCCGGCCGACCTCGTCCAGCGGCTCGACCCGCGCCAGGCCACGGATCTGGCGCGGCTGATGGCGGCGCCGAAGGCCGTGCACACGATCCGCCTCTCGAACACGGCCCAGGCCCCGCTCACGACCGCCCCAGCGCTCGTGATGCGCGACGGCCGCGTGCTCGCCCAGGGAATGCTCACCTACACCTCCCCCGGCGCCGAGGCCGACCTCGCCGTCACCACCGCCGTCGACATCCGCGTCCTCAAGGAGGAGCGCGAGACGCGCCGTGTGCCCAACGCGCAGAACTGGAACGGCGAGCAGCTCGCCCGCCTCGATCTCGCCGGGTCGCTCTCGATCAAGAACCTGCGCGGCAAGCCGGTGGAGATCGAGGTGGTGCGGCACGTCCTCGGCAACGTCGACACCGCCGACGCCGAAGGCAGGGTGGAGCGGGTCAACGTCCTCGAGGATCTCTCCCTCCTCGGCCAGGCCTTCGGACCCGACGGCGGCGCCCGCTGGATCGGGTGGTTCAACTGGCCTCCCTGGTGGCGCCAGTTCAACGGCGCCGCCCGGATCCGCTGGAGCGTGACCCTCGAGCCGGGACAGGAGCGGACGCTCAACTACCAGTGGAACTACTACGGGCGGTGATTGGCTGGCCGGCTACACGCGAAACACGGGCTGGCCGGCTACACGCGAAACACGGGCTGGCTGGCTACACGCGAAACACGGGCATCCTGCCCGTTTTCGCTTGGTGCGGCATGCGTGCAGCCAAGGTGCACGCGATGCCGCTGCCCGCCGGCTTCCTGCCGGCGTTGCGGCGTTTGCGGCGTTGTCGTGCGCGTCGACTTCGCGCTTCCTCCCACGCGAGACGAGCGAAGGGGTCGCCCGTGCCTCCGAGCGG
>CAISKG010000592.1 GCA_903885855.1 uncultured Planctomycetaceae bacterium | reverse complement strand
GCGGCCGCCGGCGGCGCCGCGGGGGTCGCCGCCGGCGTGGAGGGGAGGCGCGGCGGGGGCACGAACGTGGGGGCCGACGACGACCGCGCCGGCCGCGGGGCGGCGTCGACGATCCCCAGCTGCCGCCGCAGGCTCGTGTTCTCGCCGAGGGCGCTCTCGAGGCGCGCGTTGTGGCTGGCCAGCTCGTCCTGGAGGCGGTAGATCTGGTCCTCCTGCATGCGCAGTTCGCGCTCGAGGAGCTGCTGGTTGAGATCGGCCCGGCAGCCCGCCAGCGCCAGGCACGCGCCGACGAGGATCCGGCCCGCCGGGGCCGGGATCGCTCTCCCGGATCGCTCGCTCGCTCGGGACCTGTTCATGATGCGCCTCCTGCGCGTCAGACAGTCGTGGGCACTTCGGCGGCAGACCGATCGGCTCGCGTCGCGGCCGCCGCGTCAGGCGACCTCCTTCGCCGTCGGCATCCGCTCGATCACCTCGTCGATCAGCCGGTAGTCGAGCGCCTCCTGCGCCGACATGAATCGATCACGGTCGGTGTCCTGCTCGATCTTCTCCAGCGGGTGGCCGGTGTGCCGCAGGAGGATGGCGTTGAGCTTGTGCTTGATGTTCTTGAATTCCTTGGCGTGGATCATGATCTCCTCCGCCGTGCCCTCCATGCCGGCCAGGGGCTGGTGGATCATGATCCGGGCGTTGGGCAGGGCGCGGCGCTTCCCCTTCGCCCCGGCCGTGAGCAGCACCGCCCCCATCGAGGCGCACTGCCCGATGCAGTACGTGGCCACGTCGCAGGTCACGAACTGCATGGTGTCGTAGATCGCCAGGCCGGCGGTCACGCTGCCGCCGGGGCTGTTGATGTAGAGGTGGATGTCGGACTTGGGGTCGTCCGACTGCAGGAACAGCATCTGCGCGACGATGGCGTTGGCCACCTCGTCGTTGACCTGGCTGCCGAGGAAGATGATCCGGTCCTTGAGCAGGCGACTGTAGATGTCCATCGCCCGCTCTTCGCGGCCGCTCTTCTCGATGACGTAGGGGATCAGCGGCACGGTTCAGTCCTTTTCCTTCTCGTCGCCGGTGACCGGCGGCTTGGTGAGGATCTCGTCGACGATCCCGTAATCGCGCGCCTCCTCGGCGGAGAGGTAGCGGTCGCGGTCGGTGTCCCGCGCGATCCGATCGAGCGGCTGGCCGGTGTGCGAGGCGAGGATCTCGTTGAGCACGGCGCGTGTCTTGATGATCTCGTCGGCCTGGATCTCGATGTCGCTCACCTGCCCGCCCACCTGGCCGTAGGGCTGGTGGATCATCACCTTGGCGTGGGGGAGGGCGTAGCGCTTCCCCTTGGCGCCGCCGGCCAGCAGCACCGCACCGCCGCTGGCGGCGATGCCCACGCAGTAGGTGGCGACCGGGCAGGAGAGGATCTGCATGGTGTCGTAGATCGCCATCGTCGCCGTGACGCTGCCGCCGGGGGAATTGATGTAGAAGTGGATGTCCTTCCTCCGGTTGTCGCTCTGGAGGTAGAGGAGCTTCATCACCAGTTCGTTGGCGTTGCCGTCGTAGATCTCCCCCTGGAGGAGGATGATGCGGTTCTCGAGCAGCAGGTCGCCGAGCGTCATCTGCCGCTGCCGCTGGTAGTCGCGGGCGGCACTGCTCGCTCGGGGGGAGGCGGGGCGGTCGTGCATGGCGGGTGATCCGAAGGGCGGGCGATGGAGGCGGGGAGGGTTGCGCGGACCGCGCGGGGGCCTAGCGCCGCGCGCCGCGGGCCGGGGCGGCCTCGGCCTGGGTGGCGGTGGGGATCTCCGGCTCGCCCACCACCGCGCCGCACACCGCATGGTCGACCGCGTCGGTGTCGGGCCTGGGGAAGGTGAACGGCACGTCGGTGAAGGTGGCGCTCTTGGTGATCAGGTCGAGCGTCTTGCCCTCGATGATCTGGTTGCGGAGGACATCCATGAGCCCGCGCTTCTCGAGGCTCGTCCGCACGCGCCGCGGCGACTCGCCCGACTGCGCGGCGATCGCCCGGATCTCGGTATCGTAATCCCCCTGCTCGTCGGCGATCGACTCGTCCTCGGCGATCCGCTCGAGGATGAAGTGCTCCTTGAGCGCCTTGGCGGTGCTCGCCATCACCGACTGCCGCAGCTCGTTGACGTGGCGCCGGATCGAGTCGTCGTCGAAGCCGCTGCGCCGCAGCTCGAGGATGGCCCGCTCGAGCTCGCGCTGGCTCTGGCGCCGCAGCAGGTCGGGGGGCAGATCCCAATCGGCCGACGCCGTCAGCGCGCTCGACACCTGCTTCCGCACCTCGCGGCGCTGGTGCCAGGCCAGCTGCCCCTCAAGCTGCTTGCGGATCGCTTCCCGGAGGGCGGCGACGTCGGCGAAGGAGCCGAGTTCCGTCAGCAGCTCCGGCGTGAGCTCGGGGAGCTCGAGCTTCTTGGCCTCGACGAGCGTCATCTCCATCGTCACCGGCTTGCCGCGCAGCGCCTCGTCGGCGGCCTCCGCCGAGACGGTGATCGTGGCGGTCAGCGGCTTGCCCGGCTTGGCCTTCGCCACCAGCTCCGCGAAGCCCGGCACCTCGGCGTCGGCCAGCGACAGCTTCTCGCGCACCACGATCTCGACCTCGTCGGCACGGGACAACTCCCGATCCCCGTCGAGGAAGCGGAGGCTGGCCACGATCAGGTCGCCGGGGGCCGGGGCGCCGTCGTGGGGCACCAGCCGGCTGCGGTCGCGCAGGACGTTGGCGAGCGCCTCGTCGACGTCGGCCTCGGAGATCTGCCGGTTGGGGCGCTTGATCGCCAGCCCCTTCCACACCGGCATCTCGAATTCGGGGCGGACCTCGATCGAGAACTCGAACGTCATCGGCCCGTCCTCGGGCAGCGTGATGACGGCCACGTCGAGATCGGGCTCGCTGATGGGCGAGAGCTTCTCCGTCTCCGACACCTGCGTCATCGCGTCGGCGAGGAGCTTGGAGCGGATCTGGTCCTTGATCTCCGACTTGAAGCGGCTGCCGACGAGCGTGCGCGGGGCGCGGCCGGGACGGAAGCCGGGGAGCTGCGCGGAGGGCATCATCTCCTTCAGCGACTCGGCACGGTAGCGCTCGATGTCCTCACGCGGGATCGAGACGCGCACCTTGCGCTGGCAGGTGGACACCTTGTCGACGGCGACGTCGAGCTTGAGGGGCGTCCGCTCTGCAGGGAGGGGCTCGGCGGACGGGGTGGAGTCGACGGCGGAGTCAGACATGGCGGGATCCGGGGCGACGGGGGCAGGGGAGAGGAAAGAGAACCGCGCACGGTCGCCACGCTCCGGCGCGGGCGACAGGATCGCCCCCGCGGCGCGGAGATGCGGCCCCCGGCACCGGGGGACATGACGGCGCGGAACATGACGACGAGGCGACGAGAGCGGGTGATGGGATTCGAACCCACGACAACCACGTTGGCAACGTGGTGCTCTACCAACTGAGCTACACCCGCGATGGACCGCGTTTCCTGACCGGCCGGCCTGGCATCCTACCGCGCGGCCGAGCCCGAATCAGCAGCGGAAAACCACCCTCGAGCGCCGCCTCGGGGCCGGTCTCCGGCCAGTCGGCTCCGCCCGCAGGGTGAAGCGAGGGATTCTAGGGGGAGCGGGGGGGGGCCGCAAGGTCGGCGTCGTTAGACTGTGGGGTGGCGTTTTCCCCCCTGTGCCCGCGGCGGCCGCCCCCGACGCTCCCCGGCGGAGATCCGGGAGGTGGCCGACGCGTCCGGACCGCCCCGACACGCCCCATGATCGCCCATTTCGTCGTCGTCGCTCCCCCGGAACGGTGCGCGAGTTACGCGGTACGGCTGCCGATCCTCGTCGGCCGCAGCCGGGAGGCGAAGTTCCGCATCCAGCAGGACCGCGTCAGCCGGCGGCACTGCGAGTTCACCGTCGAGGACGGCATCGTCCATCTGCGCGATCTCGGGTCGCGCAACGGCACCCTCCTCGGCGGGCGCCCGCTGGCCGCCGAGACGCCGGTGCCCGTGCCGTCGGGAGCGGTGGTGCGCGTGGGGTCGATCGAGTTCCGCATCGAATACGACGCCATCGGCGAGACGCCGACGGTCGAACTGCCGACGCCGGACGACCGGCAGGGCGACGATACGCTGCACCTCGTCGGCGGCGTCCCCCACGGGCCCGACGTGGAGATCTGCCTCGACGGCGCGGCCGACGGGGCGGGCCCGCGCGAGACCGACGCCGAGGCCGATCCTCCGCCGACGGCCCGGCGCCTGGCCGATCCGGGGGAGTTCCTCGACGGCCTGTCCTGATCGGCCACCGGCCGGAAGCCCGATCAAGGGGCGGCCGGGCCGCGCTTCTTCCCCTTCTGGGGCGGCTGGAGCGGATTGGCCAGCGACACCTTGACCGACGTCGCCATCAACTGGCCGCGCTGCACGTATTCCCCCTCGAGTTCGACGTCGTCCCCCACGTTGACGACGCCGAGGTTCGAGGTGCGCACCTCGAGTTCCGCGTCGGCCGGCACCGGGATCTCGAAACGCTCGCGGCCGATCTGGACCACGATCGACTCGTCGTCGGCGCTCTTGATGAATCCGCTGACGATGTAGCTGCCCGGCGGGCGCTTGCCCGCCGGCCGCCGGGCCTTCGGGTCGGAGACGTCGAGCCCGGCGGCGGTGACCGCGGGCGTGCCGCCGCCGGGGAAGGTGACCTTGTCCACCGGCTGCGTCACCTTGCCGAGGTCGTCGATCTCGACGGCGCACTGCACGAACTGTTTGGGGGCGAGCAACTCCCGACTGGCGGTGCCGACCACCTCGATGGTCGCCTGGGGCTGCGTCCCGACGAGCCAGAGGTCGCCCGTGTTGGTGATCCGGACCTGGAGCCGCCCCTGCACCACGCCCATCACCTTGCCGGTGCGGTCGGCGGGCTCGAGGGCCCTGGGCTGCTGGGGCGGCTGCGCCGACGCCGGGCCCCACCCGGCCGGGAGCAGGGCGGCGAGGACGACCGCCGCCCCGGCGCCGGACAAGACCCGCCGGGAGCACGGCCACCCCCGGCCACGGAGCACGTCGGAACGGGACATCTGGTGATCGCCCCCCTGCCAGACCACACTAAAACCCTGGCCCCACTATACCGCTTCCCGGCCCCGGACCCCCTCCCCATGCCGTCTCCAGCACAGCGTCGTCTCACCGTGCTCGATCTGGCCGCCGCCAAGGCGTCCGGCCGCCGGCTCTCGATGGTCACCGCGTACGACTGGACGAGTGCCCGCCTGGTGGACGCGGCGGGGATCGACTGCGTGCTGGTGGGGGACAGCGTGGCGATGGTGGTCGCCGGCCGGTCGTCGACGATCCCCGCCACCCTCGAGCAGATGATCTACCACGGGGAGATCGTCGCCCGGGCGGCCGAGCGCGCCTTCGTGGTCGTCGATCTGCCCTTTCCCTACCAGCACCTCGGCGTCCGCGCGGCGGTGAAGGCCTGCGCCCGGCTCCTCAAGGAGACCGGCTGCCAGGGGGTGAAGCTCGAGGGCACCGCCGGCCAGGCCGACGTGATCGCCGGGATCGCGGCGGCGGGCATTCCGGTGATCGGCCACGTCGGCCTCCGGCCGCAGGCGGTCCACCAGCTCGGCGGCTACCGCATGCAACGCGATCTCGACCGCCTCATGGCCGACGCCCGCGCGGCGGCCGACGCCGGGGCCTTCTCCGTGCTCATGGAGTGCATCCCCGAGGCGGCCGCGCGGGCGATCACCGCCGAGCTCGCGGTGCCCACCTTCGGCATCGGCGCCGGGGCGGGCTGCGACGGGCAGGTGCTCGTGTTCCACGACCTCGTGGGGCTGTCGCTGGAGCGGGTGCCGAAGTTCGCCCGGGCCTACGCCGACGCCAAGGGGACGATGGCCGCGGCGCTCGAGGGCTGGCGGAAGGACGTCGAGGCGGGCCGCTTCCCGGGCCCTTCCGAAACCCGCGGCTGAACGCGACGGCCTTCGCCGGGCGTGCGCGGAAACGCTACGCTGCCGTCGTCCCCGGAGGCCGACGCATGATCTTCACCGGTTATCTGACGGGCCCGCTGGTCGTGCTCGGCGGCGTGGCGATCGCCGTCACGATCGTGTCGCTCCTGCAACGCTGCTTTCCCAGGCACGTGCTCGAATCCTGTCTCGGCGCCACCGGCAACCTCCTGGCCGTGGTGGGGACGCTGTACGCGGTGATGCTGGGGCTCGTCGTCGTCGACGCCATGGTGCGCTTCGAGCGGGCCGTCGACGTCGTCCAGGCGGAGTCGACCTCGCTGGCCGACATCCACCTCATGGCCGAGCGCCTGCCCGAGCCCCACCGCGACCGCGTCCAGAAGGCCTGCCGCGACTACGCCGTCTCGGTCGTGGAACGGGAGTGGGCGAGCATGCAGCGCGCCGGCGAGCCCGACGTCGAGACGCGCCGCGCGGGCCTGCGGGTGATGCGGTCGCTCGACGGCTTCGAGCCGGTGAGCGAGTCGGAGAAGGCCCTCTACCCGATGCTCATCGCCGAGATGCAGCAGGCCTGGGACCAGCGGCGCGAGCGGATCTCGACCGCCCACTTCGGGATCCCGGCGGTGGAGTGGGTGGCGCTCCTGCTGGGGGCCATGGTCACCGTCTCGCTCGGCGGCCTCTTTCCCGTGGAGCACTTCCGCTTCCACGCCCTGCTCACGGCGCTGGCGGCGCTGGTGATGGTGCTGAACCTGTACCTCGTGTCGCTCTTCGGCTACCCCTTCCAGGGCGACCTGCGCGTCTCCGATCTCCCCTTCCGGGTCGACATCGGGCTCTTCGACGGCATCTACGACGACGACGGCGACCGCACCGGACACGCCGACCTGCGCTGAGGGGCGTCCCCGGGGAGCGCCGTGCGCGGCGCCGCCCCACCCCGGCCGCTTCGGACGGCGGTGTCGCTCAGGGGAGCACGACCTCGTCGGAGATCACGACCGGGCGGCTCGTGCTCACCGGCACGGCGGAGGTGGGGATCGACGCGCTCGGCACCGGACCGGGAGCGCCGCCGGGGCCCGACGGCAGCACCGGGGCGCCCGCGCCGCCGGGGAGCATCGTGCCTCCGGGGATCGTGGTCCCGGCCGGCAGCGGCGCGGAGCCCCCGGGCAGGATCGTCGTGCCCGCGGGGATGCCGTGGCCCTCCACGCCGCCCCCCTGGCAGGCGTTGCAGTTGTCGGCGGCCATCGTCTCGGCGCACGGGCTCGCAGTGGCACACGGCGCCCCCTGGCCGCAGACGCGCGGCGCCGGCGCCTGGGCGGCCACGCCCGGGGGCACGAATCCGGGGGGCAGGTGCCCGAAGCAGCGCTCGTACTTCCACACCTCGAGGGCGATGTAGCGCTCGCTGAGCGTCTTGCACCCGGAGGCCGACAGGGACACCGCCAGGCCGACGCACACCAGCAGGCGGGACGACCAATCCTGAACGCGCATCGACGGAACTCCTCGCAGGGGGCGGCACGGTCTCGTGCCGGGCGGCCGCCGCGCGGTGCATGGACACCGCGGGGACACGCAACCCTACCCCACGACGGGAGCGCGGCAAGGAAATCGGCGACGGGGCGCGCGAGGAGAAGAAAGCGGCCTGGCGATCCTGCCGATCGTGTCGGCGGCGCCGGCCCGCGCGGGTGTGCGCCGCCGCGGCGGGCGCCGATCAGCCCTTGCGGTGGCGGATGCGGGCACGCATGCGGCGCTTCTTCTGCCCCAGTTTGCGCCGACCCTTGCCCGTCTTCTTGACACCCATGCTCGTCTCCCGCTTCGAGCCCGGGCGGAATGCCCGGGGGTGCCCGTTGTAGAATGACGGCCATGCCCCATGCAAGCGCTGCGAGCCGGCCCGCGGCCCCCCGGCGCCTCCGCTGAGCCCCCTCCCGGCACCCCACCCGTCACCCCCTCGCCCGCCTCGATGCTCGTCTTTTTCCCCACCTACGCCCGGCGGATTCCCGGCGACACGCGCTGGATGGCCACGGCGGCGGGGATGGTGGTCCGGCCGCTCCCCGAGCGCAGCGGGCGGCGGCGCCTGGCGATGGCGGTGATGCGGCGCTTCTTCGATCTCGACGACGACCTCGTCGGCCAGGAGGTGTTCCGGCGCCGCGCCGACGCCTTCCTCTTCCGGCGCATCGCGGGGGCCGCCGTGGGGGTGACGATCGGCGGGACGACCGTCGACGTCGGCCCCACCGACCGGGCCGGCCACTTCCTCGCGCGCATCGATCTCGAGGGGAGCGACGTCGACCTGGACCCCCTCGCCGGCCCGGTGATCCGCTACGCCGGCCGGGCACGCGAGCCGGCCGGCGACGGCGAGCACGCCCCGTCCGACCTCGAGGGCGCGGGAAGGATCCACCTCGTCGGCGACGAGGGGCTGTCGGTGATCTCCGACATCGACGACACCGTGAAGATCACCGACGTCGCCAACCGGCGCGAACTGCTCGCCAACACGCTGTTCCGCGAGTTCCGCCCCGTGCCCGGGATGCCCGAGACGTACCGGGAGTGGAAGGCGGCGGGGGTGGCGTTCCACTACGTCTCGTCGAGCCCGTGGCAGTTGGCCGCCCCCCTCGACGCCTTCTTCACCGCGGCGGGGATCCCCGCCGGCTCGATGCACCTGAAGATGTTCCGGCTCAAGGAAGCGACGCCGCTGGGGCGGCTGGCGTCACGGAAGCGCTCCAAGCGCCGGGCCATCGAGCAGATCCTCGACGACTTCCCCCGCCGGCGCTTCCTCCTCCTGGGCGACTCCGGCGAGCGCGACCCGGAGGTCTACGTCGCCATCGCGCGGCGCCGCCCCGCGCAGGTGCGCGGCGTGCTCATCCGCCGCCTCACCGGCCACGGCAAGGACGCCAAGACGCAGCGGCGGCTGGAGCGGCTCGCGCGGCGCTTGCCGCACGGGGTTTTCCGCCTCTTCACCGACCCCGCCGAGATCCGCACGCTGCCGTCGGCGCCGGGCTGATCGTGCCCCGGCGCGACCGGCACCGGGCCGGCTCACGTGCCGCCGGCGTCGGGGCCGCCGCCCCCCGGCTCCCCCTCCTCGCGGCCGGTGGTGCCGCGCCGCCGCGGCTTGCCGGCGTCGTGGCGGCGGAACACCGCCACCACGTCCTCGATCGGCACCACGTAGAGCAGGTTGGTCTGCTCGAAGTCGACCGGGATCGAGTTCTTGGGGTGGAAGAGCACCTTGTCGTACTTCTCGATCGGGAAGTCGGCGTCGCGCTCCACCTGGAGGCTCACCTCCACGACGCGGCCGGTGATCGTGGGGATCTCGGCCTGATCGGGGAGGACGATGCCGCCGCGCGTCTTCTGCCGGCTCTCGTCCTTGCGGATCAGGACGCGCATCCCAAGCGGCTCGACGAACTCGTCCACGGTGCTGTCCTCGGGGAAGGTCAGGGGCTCTCGAAGGCGTTCTCGAAGTGCTCCACGACGGGCTCGCCGTCGGCCGCGAACGTCACGGCGACGACGTCGATCCGCACCTGGCAATCCTGGAGCCGGTGGCGGCGGATGTAGGCGTTGGCGAGCTCGGCGATGCGCCGCTGCTTCGTCGGTCCGACCGTCTCGGCGGGGTGGCCGTGGAGGGTGTCGGAGCGGCTGCGCACCTCGACGAAGACCACCGTTCGGCCGTCGAGGGCGACGATGTCGATGTCGCCGCGCAGGATCCGCTCGCGGCGGCCGACGATCCGGTAGCCGCGGGTGCGCAGGTGCGCCGCGGCGAGGTCCTCGCCGCGCTTGCCCAGCGCGTCACGGCCGTCGGAAGCGCCGCCATCGGCCGATGCCCCGCGCCGGAACATGCCCACGCCTCCGAGCGGCCCCCGCGTCACGCTTCCGGGACGTCAGCCCTTGGCGGCCTTCTTGGCGGCGGCCTTCTTGGCGCTGCCGGCGGCGATCGCGGCCTCGTCGCGCTTCTCGCGGAGGCGCACCGCCTTGCCGACGCGGTCGCGGAGGTAGTAGAGCTTCGCGCGGCGCGACACGCCGGAGCGCTTGACGTCGATCTTGGCGATCTTCGGGGAGTGGATGGGGAACTTCCGCTCCACCCCCTCGCCGGCCACGATGCGCCGCACGGTGAACATCTCCCGGCTCCCGGTGCCGCTGCGGGCGATGACCACGCCGTTGAAGATCTGGATGCGCTCCTTCTCCCCTTCGAGGATGCGCGTGTGGACGTCGACGGTGTCGCCGATCGCGAACTGGGGGATCTCCGTCTTGAGGCTCGAGGCCTCCACGAGGGCGATGGTCTTCTGGCTCACGGCAGGCTCCTGGACGGCGTCTCCGCGCCCCCGGCGGGGCGATCCGGGACGGAGGGGAAAGAGGCGGGAACGGAATGGGCGGGAACGGCGGCGCGGCGGCGCGTGGCGGCGACGGCCTGCTCGTGGCGCCAGGTGGCGATGCGGCGGTGGTCGCCCGAGAGCAGCACCTCGGGGACGGCCAGCCCGCGGAACTCGCGCGGGCGCGTGTACTGCGGCCCCTCGACGAGACGACCGGGACCGGAGAAGGAATCCTGCCGGGCGCTCTCCTCGTCGCCGAGCACGCCCGGCACCAGCCGGCTGACGGCGTCGATGACGACCATCGCCGCCACCTCGCCGCCGGAGAGGACGAAATCGCCCACCGAGATCTCCTCGGCGCCGAGCGTGGCGCCGACCCGGGCGTCGAAGCCCTCGTAGCGGCCGCAGACGAGCACGATCCGCGGCCGGCGGGCGAGCTCCTCGACCACCTCCTGCGTGAGGCGCCGGCCGGCCGGGGTGAGGAGCACCACGGGATCGGCGGCGGGGGCCGCCGCGGCGAGGACCGACTCCACCGCGGCCACGACCGGCCCCGGCATGAGGAGCATCCCGGGACCGCCGCCGAAGGGACGGTCATCGACCTGGCGGTGGACCCCCTCCGCGAAGTCGCGAATGTCGGTCACGCGGATGTCGAGCAGGCCAGCGGCGCGCGCCGCCCCCAACAGGCTCCCCTCGAGGAAGCCGGTGAACATGTCGGGGAACAGCGTGAGGACGTCGATGCGCATGGCCGGGGGGATGCGGGCCGGCGGGGTGGGCATGCCGGGTGGTGCATGCGGTCTTCGATGGCGGGGTACGGACGGGACCGACGCGCGGGGATCAGCCCTCGGTGGGGGCCGACTCGGGCGCGGCCTCGGCCGCGGGGGCCTCGGGCGCGGCGGCGGCTTCGGCGGCGGCCGGCGGCTCCGGCGACTTCACCTCCGGCACGAACACCGGCGCGCCGGCGTCGGGCACGACCTTGGGCAGCTTGAGCTTGGCGCGGGCCAACTCCATCTGCTTGAGGTGCGTCCCCTTGGAGCCGTACTTCTTGATCAGCACGCGCACCGCGTCGCTCGGCTGGGCGCCGACGGAGAGCCAATAGTCGACCCGGGCGGCATCGAGCGTGCAGCGGGCGTCGGTGTCGGGCACGGCCGGGTCGTAGGTGCCCAGCTCCTCGATCACACGGCCATCGCGTGGGCTGCGCCGATCGGTCGCGCAGATCCGATAGTACGCGCGGTTCTTCCGCCCCATCCGCTTCATCCGAATCGCCACTGCCACGGTCAGATACTCCGCTGGGAACTCGAAAAAACCCCGCAATCGAGGGCCTTGCAGTGTATCGCGGCGCCGCCGGAACCCAAGCCCACCTCGGGCGGGATGCCGATTCGCCCCCTTTTGCCCTGTTTCCCATCGGTCCGCGCCCCCCGGCCGGCCCCGTTTCCGGCCGGCTGCCGGCACCTTCGGGAGGGGTCGCCCGGGGCCGCGGCGGCGCCGCTGGGCGTGGAACGGGCGGGCGGGGCCGGGATAGCATCCCGAGGCTGCCCGCGACGGAAGCCCCCCCATGCCCGCCCCCCGCACCGGCATCGTCCACGCCCCGGAGACGCTCGACCACGTCACCGGCCCCGGCCATCCGGAGACCCCGGCGCGCGTCGAGGCGGTGCTCGCGCGGCTCCGCGGCGACGGCCTCCTCGACCGCTGCACCGCCATCGCCCCGCGCGCCGTGACCGACGAGGAGCTGCTCCGCGTCCACACCGCGGCCTATCTCGGCGTCGTGCGCCAGGACGTCGCCGACGGCCTGGCGGTGCTCTCCACCGGCGACACGGCGATCGGCGGCGCGGCGTCGCTCCGCGCGGCGACGATGGCCGGCGGGGCGCTTCTGGCCGCCGTCGACGAAGTCTGCGCCGGCCGCCTCGACAACGCCTTCGCGGTGGTGCGCCCGCCCGGCCACCATGCCACGCCCACGCGCGGCATGGGCTTCTGCTTCTTCAACTCCGTGGCCGTCGCCGCGCGGCACGCGCAGGCCCGGCACGGCATCGAGCGCGTCCTCGTCGTCGACTGGGACGTGCACCATGGCAACGGCACGCAGGACGCCTTCGTCGAGGACCCGACCGTCCTCTTCTTCGACACCCACCAGTCGCCCCTCTATCCCGGCACCGGCGCCGCCGACGAGATCGGCCGGGGCGCCGGCGAGGGCTTCACGATCAACTGCCCCTTCCCCGCCGGCGCCGGGCGGCGCGAGATCCTGGCCGCCTACCGCGACCGCCTTCTCCCGGCGGCCGACGCCTTCCGCCCTGGGCTGGTGCTCGTGTCGGCCGGCTTCGACTCGCGCCGCGGCGATCCCCTCGGCCGCTTCACCCTCGACGACGCCGACTTCGCGGAGATGACGCGGATCGTCCGCGCGATCGCCGAGCGCCACGCCGGGGGGCGGCTGGTGTCGACGCTCGAGGGGGGCTACGCCCTCGCCGGCCTGGCGGCCGCCGCCGCCGCGCACGTGGCGGCCCTCCTCGGGGCGACGTGAGGCGGGGCGTTTGCGGGGGAGGGGCGGAATGGGCTCCCGCCGCTGGAAAACGGCCTCTCGGCGGGCGCTTTCCCCGTGGTACCCTCCGGCTCGACCCCGACGCATCCAGGAGACGACCCGCATGCCCGCCCCGCGTTCCGCACGCCGCCGCGTCGCCCCCCTCCTGCTCCTCCTGCCCCTCGTCGGCGCCGCCGCCGTGGCCGCCGAGCCGAAGGTGCCGGTGGTGATGGCCTTCTACGCCACGCCGCTGGAGGAGCCCTGGAACATGGTCATCCACCGTGCCCTGCAGATCGAGGAGGAGGCGGGGAAGATCAGCTACGCCTGGAAGGACAACCTCGCCGGGATGCCCGCCATGGCCGCGGCGATCCGCGCCGGCCTGGCGGCGCGGCCCGACATGATCGTCGCCGACGCGGCCGACGGCGACGCCGAGATCCGCGCCCTGGCCGCCGCCAACCCCGGGGTGAAGTTCGTGATCGGCACGGCGACCACGCCCCAGCAGCCGAATCTCTCCATTTTCGACAGCGACCTGGCGGAGCCGGCCTACCTGTGCGGGATCCTCGCCGGCAGCCTGACGAAGTCGGGCGTGGTGGGCGTGGTGTGCGGCAAGACCGAGCCCCACGTCAACCGCACGATCAACGCCTTCATCGCCGGCGCCCATGACGCCGGCCCGGGGGTGAAGGTGAAGGTGACCTTCATCGACTCCTGGTTCGATCCGCCCAAGGCGAAGGCCGCCGCCGAGGCGCAGATCGCCGCCGGCGCCGACGTGATCTACGCCGAGCGCGAGGGGGCGATCGCGGCGGCGCGCGAGAAGGGGGTGGTGGCGTTCGGGAACCTCGTCGACCAGTTCGAGGAGGCCCCGGAGTGCGTGATCACCGGCCCGGTGTGGAACATGACGCCGCTGGCCGACTACATCGTCAAGCAGGCGGGCGCCGGCTTCATCTCGGCCGAGGATCTCCAGGACTTCTCCACCCTCGCCCGGGGCGGGGCGGGGCTGGCCCCCTTCCACGGCTGGGAGGCGAAGCTCCCGCCGGAGGTGCTGGATCTGGTGCGCGAGAAGGACCGGGCCCTCAAGGCGGGCCTGATGACGCTCCGGCCCGACACGTCGGTGCCGCGCGGCGACTGACGGCGGCGGCGAGGCCCGCCGCTCACCCCGTCAGGCGGCGGTAGAGCGCCGCATGCGCGGCCGCGGCCCGCTCCCACGAGAACCCCGCCGCCCGCTCGAGCGACGGCCCGTGCGGCCGCTCGCGCGGGGGCGCGGCGAGGGCCATCCCGACCTGCTCCGCCCAGGCGGCCTCGTCGGCGGGATCGAGGAGGGTGCCGGCGGCGCCGACGACCTCCGGCAGCGAGGTGCGGTCGGCGGCGATGACCGGCGCCCCGCAGGCCATCGCCTCGAGCGCGGGGAGCCCGAAGCCCTCGTAGAGCGAGGGGAAGAGGAACGCCTGGCAGGCGGTGGCCAGCGCCCGGAACTCCGCGTCGCTGACGTGCCCGGTGACGACGACGCCGCGCACGTCGTCGCCGACGCCGAGCCCGCGGGCCAGCGACGCCACGTCGGCCGTCCGCCCGCCGGCGATCACCAGGCTCCCCGGCCGCCCCGCCGGCCGGCGCCGCCAGGCGTCGAGGAGCATGCGCAGGTTCTTGTGGGGGGCGAGCGAACTGAGCGTGAGGACGAACGGCGCGCCTGCCAGGCCGTGCGTGCGCAGCACGCCGTCGACGAATCCGCGGTCGGGCTCCGGGTGGAAGATGCCGTGGTCGATGCCGTTGGGGATGACGACGGCCCGCTCCGCGGGATAGCCGGTGTGGTCGAGGAAATCGCGGCGGGTGCTCTCCGAGACGCACACCACCCGATCCGCCTGCCGGGCCCCGGCCACGATCCGGCGCGTGATCCCCACCTGCCCGGCGGGAAACCACGCCGCCGGCATCCGCAGCGGCATCAGGTCGTGGAGCGTGATGACGGTGGGCAGGCCGCAGCGCCGCACCACGCGCGGAAAGCGGGCGTAGGTGGAGTGGACGACGTCGAAGGCGCCGAGGTCGACGCCGGCCAGGGGGTTGCGGACCCGGTTGGCGACCTGCCCCACGATGCGGGACAGCGCCCCCGGCAGGCGGGGCCTGCCGGCGCCGGTGAGCCGCAGGCAGGCGCGCTCGAGGAATCCCGGGGTGGGGAGGAGGCCCTGCAATTCCGGGAATTCCCGGCGCACGGAGGCGAAGTCGGCGGTGGCGGCGATCGAGCCCCACGCGCACGAGCGGAGATCGACGTCGTCGCGGGCGGCGAGCGCCCGGGCCAGCGCCAGCGCCACGCGCGCCAGGCCGGTGCGCGACTCCGGCGCCGCGCCGATGGGACTGACGTCGAGGAGGAGGCGGAGGGGTGCCATGAATGACCGGTTCGCACCGCGGACCGCTGCGCGGCGGGCGGCGCCCTCCGGTGGCGACCAGTATCCCGCACCGCCGCCGCACCGCCAATCGCGGGGCGGGCGGCGTCGGCGGCGTGGGGCGGCCAAGCGCCCTCGTCAGCGGGGGGGAGCGGCGACGGCGGCGCGCCTCACGCGGACGCGGCCGGCCGCTGCCCGGTGAGCATCCAGGCCATGAACGCGCCGGCCACGGCCCACTCGACGAGCGCCACGACGAGACCGTCGACGGTGAAGGACAAGGGGAAGCGATACCAGAGGTGGTGCGAGAGCGTGAGCGACAGCCACGCCACCGGCGCCAGCAGCATCAAGCCCACCCAGCGCCTGGCGAAGCCCGCCGGCCCCTGCAGGACCAGCGCCAGCGCCGCCAGCGCCGCCGCGAGACAGTTGCTCGCCAGTTCCCCCCCCAGCTGATACGCCCCCATCGGCTCCTCGCCGGTCGGTGCCACGAGCAGGATTCCCGAGGGGCCCTTCTTCCATTCGGCGGCCAGCGCCAGATCACGCGCGCCCGCATCGCCGTCCCCCCCCTCCCAGTCGGCCATCGAGGGGTACTGGTACATCCCCGGCGTGAGCGGCATCGCGCGGAGCGTGTCGCGGAACGGCCCCTCGCCCGGCAGCGCGCGCATCGCCCGGCTCTCGAGGCCGAGCCCCACGTGGGCCACGGCGCCGCAGAGGAACATCAGCACCCCGCCGCCGAGGGCCGCCACGACCAGCCTGCGCACCGTCGACGAGAGGGGCATGTTCGTCTCCGAGCCGATGGATGCACGGGCCGTCCGCGAGCCACGGTCCACGGTAGGCTCCCGTCAGGACGTCCGCCAGCCCCGTCGCTCGGCCCCGGCCGAGCGCCGCAGTCGTCTCCGGGACACCGCCGCATGACGGACGATCGAGCCACCTCGGCCGACCGATCGGGGCCGACCGCCCGCGCGCGTGAGCCCACCGGCGCCCGGCACCGTCAACGCCGCCGCAGGCGGTCGAGGAGCACGGCGCCGAGGATCACGGCGCCCAGGACCACGCGCTGCGTGTAGCTCTCGATCCCGAGGAGGTTCATGCCGTTCTGGATGACGGCGATCACCAGCGCCCCCACGAGCGTGCCGAGCATGCTCCCCTCTCCGCCGGAGAGGCTCGTGCCCCCCACCACCACCGCCGCGATCACGTACAGCTCGTACATCTGCCCGAAGTTCGGCGAGCCGCTCTTGAGCTGCGACGCCATCACCACGCCACCGAGCGCCGCCAGCGCCCCCGAGAGGACGTAGGCCGCCAGCGTCGTCGCCGCCACCGGCACGCCCGAGAGCCGGGCCGCCTCGCGGTTGCCCCCCACGGCCAGCACGTGGCGGCCGAAGGTCATGCGCGTCATGGCGAAGTGGGCCAGTGCGTAGAGCAGGAGCGTGAGGGCCACGGCGTTGGGGATGCCCAGATCGGCGCCGCGGCCGAGCCAGACGAAGGAATCGGGCAGCTGGTAGACGCTCTCCCCCCGGGCGAGCATCGACGCCGCCCCCCCCGCCACGAGCATCATCGCCAGCGTCGCGATGAAGGGGGGAATGCCGAAGGCCACGATCACGCCGCCGGAGACGGCGCCGGCCAGGGCCCCCACCGCCACCCCCGCGATCCCGGCCGCCACCATCCCACCGGTGCCCGCGGCCACGCCGCCGAACACGTCGCGCACCACCAGCGCCGTCACCACGCTGGCCAGCGCGATCAGGCTCCCCACCGAGAGGTCGATGCCGCCGGTGACGATCACCACCGTCATCCCCACCGCGAGGATCGCGATCACCGCGATCTGGTTGGCGATGTTGAGGAGGTTCTCGGGCTTGAGGAAGTTGGGCCAGCGGTAGGCGCGCGGGCGGAGGACGACCGGGTCGCCGAGCGCGGGAAAATCCGCGGCGAGATCCGCGAACACGCCCCAGCCGGTGCTCGCGGCGCTGCCGGCGACGGCGTCGAGCCCGGGGGGGGCCAGGGCGGCGAGGCGCTCGAGGGCCGCGCGCGCGTCGCGCGGCTCCCCCGTCACCACCGCCACCACCTCGGCGCCGCCGCCGCGGAGCCGCTCCACGAGCGTCTCCGCCAGCGCCCCCTCCTCGGGCCGGTCGCGCACCGCCACCAGCACCCGCGCCCCCGCTGGGCAGGCGGCGAGGACGTCGGCCGCCAACGCCGCGCCCGCCGCGGCGCCGTCGGGCTGCTGCTCGGCGAAGGTGAGGAGGCTGAAGAGCACGCACAGGCCCGCGAGCACCCAGGCCATGCCCAGGTCGGCGAGCCGGCGGGCGAGCCCACGGGCCCGGCCGCCCCGCGACGGCACCGGCGGTGGGGAGGGCGCCGTCATGACACCGCCGCCTCCATCACCGACTCCTGCGTCGCCCGGGCCATGTCGTCGATCCGCCCCGTGACACGGCCCCCGCGCATGACGACGATCCGGTCGGCCATGCCGAGCACCTCGGGGAGATCGGAGCTGACCATCACCACCACCTTCCCGGCGGCGGCCAGGTCGTTGATGAGGCGGTAGATCTCCACCTTCGCCCCCACGTCGACGCCGCGCGTCGGCTCGTCGAAGAGGAGCACCTCGCAGTCGCGGGCGAGCCACTTGGCGAGCACCACCTTCTGCTGGTTGCCCCCCGAGAGGCCGCGCACGAGCGCCTCCTGCCGCGGCGTGCGGATCCGGAGCCGCTCCACGAAGCCGCCGCACTCGCGCCGCTCGAGCGCGCCCTGCACGACGCCGGCCCGCGAGAGGCGTGCGAGGTTCGGGAGGGCGAAATTCTCACGCAGCGACAGGTCGAGCACGAGCCCCTGGAGCTTGCGGTCCTCGGGGAGGAGGCCGATCCCGGCGGCGATCGCCTGGCGCGGGGAGCGCGGCCGGATCTCCCGGCCGTCGAGGCGGATCGTGCCCGAGTCGGGGCGGTCGGCGCCAAACAGGAGGCGGAGGAGCTCGGTGCGCCCCGCGCCGACGAGACCCGTGATCGCGAGCACCTCGCCGCGCCGGGCCTCGAACGACACCCCGCGCACCGCGGTGCCGCGCGATAGCCCCTCCACCACCAGCCGCGCCTCCCCCGGCGCCGTGGTGCGGCGCGGGAACTCCTCGGTCAGTTCGCGGCCGACCATCATCCGGATCAGGTCGCCGCGCCCCACGGCGGCCACCGCGGCGCCGCCGGCGTTGCGCCCGTCGCGCAGCACCGCCACCCGGTCGCAGACGGCCGCGATCTCGTCGAGGCGGTGGCTGACGTACACGATCCCCGTGCCGTCGCGCTTGAGCTCGCGGATCACGCCGTGCAGCGCCGCCACCTCGGGCGCGGAGAGGGCGGCGCTGGGCTCGTCCATGACGAGGATCCGCGCGCCCGAGACGAGGGCCTTGGCGATCTCCACCAGCTGCTGGCCCGCCACGGAGAGGCGACGGCATTCGGTGTCGGGGTCGAAGTCGGCGCCGAGGCGGGCGAGGACGGCGCCGGCGCGGGCGCGCTGCGCGCGGCGGTCGACCACCCCCAGGCCCGGCAGGCCGCGCGCGATCTCCTGGCCGAGGAAGACGTTTTCGGCGGCGCCGAGGGCGGGGACGAGATTGAACTCCTGATGGATGACGGCGATCCCCAGGCGGAGCGCCTCCTGCGGCGAGCGGATCGCCCGCGCGACCCCGTCGACGCGGATCGTGCCCGCGTCGGGGCGCACCGCGCCGCCGAGGATCTTCATCAGCGTGCTCTTGCCGGCGCCGTTCTCGCCGAGCAGCGCGAGCACCTCGCCACGCGCCAGCGCCAGCTCCACCCCCGAAAGCGCCTGCACGCCCGGATAGGCCTTGGAGATCCCCTCCATGGAGAGCAGGGGGGCCGTCACGGGTCCCCCTCCCGCCCCGGCTCCCACGCCCTCGCGAGCGCGTGGATCTCCAGGGCGTGGACGCGCACCGGACCGCCGATCGCCGCGACGCCCGTCGCGAGGTCGTCGGCACGGAGATTCACCGGCATGGGCACGTACGTCAGCCCGCCGGATGCGAAGACCTCGAGCCCGGTGCGGTCGGCGAGGATCACGATCCGCTGGCGGCGACCCCGCGCCGGCGCCGGGGCCCGGTGGCCCGCGACGACGATCTCCCCCGTCTTCGACTCCCAGACCACGTCGATGCCACGGACCCGGAAGGACACGTCCGCCCCGTCGGCCGGCTCGACGTCGGCGCGGATCTCGACGAGCTCGGCGGCGACGCCGGCGAGGGGATTGGGATCGCCGGGAGCGAGCACGTCCGCGGCGATCCGCGGGGATGCCGCGCGGAGCGATGCCAGTTCGGCGACCGGCCGGAACGTCATCCGCGGCCCCTCGGGCGTCGAGACGAGCCCCAGCTCGAGCGGCACGGTCATCGACTGGTTGAAGGGCATGCCGCGCGTCTCGGTCTGGAACCAGCCGACGAGGATCCGCCGGCCGTCGCCCGCGGGGATGTCGCTGAACGACTGCGCGGCGTAGAAGCCGCGGCCGCGGTGGCCGGGGAGCTTCTCCGTCTCGGGGGTGAAGGTCCTCCCGTCGAAGGAGCCGACCCGGTACTCGCTGCTGGCGCCGAGCAGCACCCACTTCCCTTGGCGAGCGTCGCCGTCGAGGGGGAGCTCGAAGAGGTCGGGGCACTCGAAGAAGCCGTCGACCTTGCCCGTGAAGGTCCAGGCCTTCAAGTCGGGCGAGGTGAAGAAGTGGATCGTGTGCGTCCCCGCCTCCTCGACGTAGAGCACCATCACCCACTTCCCCGTGGCGGCGTGCCAGACGATCTTCGGGTCGCGGTTGCCGGGGGTGATCTGGGGGAGGACGGGATTGCCGGCGAACTTCTCGAACGTCCGGCCGTCGATCGAGGAGGCGAGGCACTGCACCGTCGGGTTCCCCGCCGCGGTGTAGGCCAGCACCAGCGGCGGCGTGCCGTCGCGGCCGAGGCCGCTGGTGTTGTTCCAGTCGACGACCGCGCTGCCGCTGAACATCGGCCCCATGGCGTCGGGGAGGAGGACGTCGCCGAGCTCCTCCCAATGGACGAGATCGCGGCTCACGGCGTGGCCCCAGTGCATGTTGCCCCAGCCCCAGCCGTAGGGATTGTGCTGGAAGAAGAGGTGGTATTCGCCGCCGAAGAAGACCAGGCCGTTGGGGTCGTTGTTCCAGCCGCGGCGCGGCGAGAAGTGGATCTGCCCGCGGAGCGGCTCGGCGTAGAGCGGATCGCCGATGCCCGGCTCGACGAAGGCGTCGGACTGCCGGATGGCCTCGAGCGCCGTGGAATCCTCCGGGAGCTTGTCGACGACGACCGAGAGGGCCTTTCCCTTCCAGGCCGAGACGTCCATCGGGGCCCACCAGTCGGCGCGGCCGTCGGCGAGCTCCACGTCGTTGCGGACCACCGGCTCGCCGTCGACCAGGAGCGTCACCACGCGCTTCGCCGCGCCGTTCCTGATCGGGATCTGCAGGTAGCGGCGGTCGGCCACGATGTCGCGGCGCACGTCCTGCAGCGTCCCCCTGGGGCGAACGTCGGTCTGCACGACGTGATCGACGTTGACGTGGCCCCACCCGCCGGTCGCGGCGTCGACGATCCGCAGCCTGGCGGTCTTCCCCGCCAGGTCCGCCACGTCCCACGATTCGCCCAGGAGCGTCTCGCTCCCCCCGGGGCGGTCGTTGGAGCCGGTGGCGGAACGGACCGGCACCCCGTCGACGAGCAATTCCAGCGCGAGCCTGCCGGGATCGTTGCCGCCGCCG
>CAISKG010000591.1 GCA_903885855.1 uncultured Planctomycetaceae bacterium | reverse complement strand
GATCCCGGCGCGGCGTCATTCGACCCCCGGGGCCCGCGCCGCGCGCGGGACGCCTGGCGCGACAACCACGCCGCGGCGCAGCGCCGTCCGCTGCAGCTCCTGCCGCGCCCCGCTCGGCTGGAGACGGCGCGGCCGGAGCCAGCGCGGCCGGAAGTCGGCGCCGCGCCACGGGCGCCGGTGCCGGCATGGCTGCGCCTGCCGGTGCCTCCTGGCGGCGCTGCCGACGTGCGCCGGCGGCAGGTGGTCTGCGCGCAGGGGCCTGAGCGCATCGAGACGGCCTGGTGGCGCGGGCCCTGCGTGCGCCGCGATTATTTTCTCGTGGAGTGTGTCGCCGAAGGGGCCGATGGGGGGGGCGAGGTGGGCGCGGGGGGAGTGGAGCGGTGGTGGATCTTCCGGCGCCTGCGGGATGGCGCCTGGTTCCTGCACGGCCTCTTCGCCTGAACGTCCGCCGCCGTCCCCTGCCCCGCCGCCCCGCCCGGCGCGGTGCGTGCCGCCGTCGCGATCTGCCTGAAGCTGCCTGAAGTTGCCCGAAGCTGTCTGAAGCCTGTCCGAGATCGTCTCCGGATCCGCGCCGTGTCGTCCTTCGGGCCACCCTCCGATCCCTGCCCCGCCGCCCCGCCCTACGCGGAGCTGCACTGCGCGAGCAATTTTTCCTTCCTCGAGGGGGCCTCGCATCCGGAGGAACTCGTCCGCACGGCCCACGCGCTGGGGTATGCCGGCATCGCCATCACCGACCGGGCGAGCCTCGCCGGGATCGTGCGCGCCCATGGGGCGGCCAAGGATCTCGGCCTGCCGCTGGTGGTCGGGGCGCTGCTCGAGCCGGTCGATGCGGCGGCGCTCGTGGTCTGGGCGGTCGACCGCCGCGGCTACGCGAACCTCTGCCGGCTCCTCTCGGAGGGCTCTGCGGGCATCCCGGCCGCGGCGGCACGACGCCCCCCCGTCGATGCCGGCGCCGGTGACGGCGGCAGGGAGGAGGGCGTGGTCTGCCGGCTGTCGAAGGGGATGATCGCGGCCCGCGCCGAGGGGCTGCGCGCCGGCGTGCCGCTGGCGGCGGCGCAGGGGGACTGGCGCCGCCTGGCGGCCTGGCGGGAGGTGTTCGGGGAGCGCGTCTGCGGCCTGGCGGAGGCGGCCCTCGAGGGAGACGACGCCGTGCGCCTCGCGGCCTTCGCCCGCGCCTGCCGCCGCGCGGGCGTGGTGACGGTGGCGGCCGGCGACGTGCGCTGCCACGTGCGCGCCCGCCAGGCGCTGCTCGACGCCCTCACGGCCGTGCGGCATGGCTGCACGATCGAGGAGGCGAAGGGCCGGCTGCTGGCCAACGGCGAGCGCCATCTCCACGACCGCGGCGCCGTCGCCGCGCGGTTCGCCGCGCTGCCCGGCGCCGTCGCCCGCTCGGTGGAGTGGGCGGCCGCCTGCACCTTCTCCCTCGACGAGCTGCGCTACGAGTATCCCGACGCCGCCGTGCCCGCCGGCACGACGCCCGCCGAACACCTCGCCCGGATGGTGTGGCGCGGCGCCGCGAAACGCTATCCCGCCGGCATCCCCCCCAAGGTGCACGGCCTCCTCGAGCACGAGCTGGCCCTCGTGGCGGAGCTCGGCTACGAGGCCTACTTCCTCACCGTCTTCGACATCGTCCGCTTCGCGCGGCGCCGGGGCATCCTCTGCCAGGGGCGCGGTTCGGCGGCCAACTCGGCCATCTGCTACTGCCTGGGGATCACGTCGGTCGATCCGGCGCGGATGCAGGTGCTCTTCGAGCGCTTCATCAGCCGCGAGCGCCGCGAGGCGCCCGACATCGACATCGACTTCGAGCACCAGCGCCGCGAGGAGGTGATCCAGTACATCTACGAGACCTACGGCCGGGCCCGGGCGGCGATGACGGCGGAGGTGATCCGCTACCGCCTGCGCTCGGCGGTGCGCGACATGGGCAAGGTGCTGGGCCTGTCGCTCGACCGGCTGGCGCGGATCGCCGAGGTGCTCGACGTGGGCGACCGGGCCGACCGCCTCCCCGAGCGCCTCGCCGAGGCGGGCATCGCCCCCGAAGGGGACACCGGCCGCCGCCTCGCGGCCCTCGTCTCCGAGCTCGTCGGCTTCCCGCGCCACCTCGGCCAGCACGTCGGCGGCATGGTGATGACGCGCGGCGACCTGTGCGACCTGGTGCCGATCCAGCCGGCGGCGATGGACGGCCGCACGATCGTGCAGTGGGACAAGAACGACCTCGACGAGCTGGGCATCCTCAAGGTCGATTGCCTGGCCCTCGGCATGCTCACCGCGATCCACCGGGCGTTCGATCTCGTGGCGGCGTCGGGGGGGCCGTCGCTCACGCTGGCCTCGGTGCCGGCGGAGGATCCGGAGGTCTACGCGATGGTGTCGCGCGCCGACACCGTGGGGGTGTTCCAGATCGAGAGCCGGGCGCAGATGAGCATGCTGCCGCGGCTCCAGCCGCGCTGCTTCTACGACCTCGTGATCGAGGTGGCGATCGTGCGGCCGGGGCCGATCCAGGGGGGCATGGTCCATCCCTACCTGCGCCGGCGCGGCGGCGAGGAGCCGGTCACCTACCCCAACGACGCGATCCGCGCGGTCCTCGAGAACACCCTCGGCGTGCCCCTCTTCCAGGAGCAGGCGATGCGCCTCGCGGTGGTGGCCGCCGGCTTCACCCCCGGCGAGGCCGACCAGCTGCGCCGCGCCATGGGGGCCTGGCGCCGGCCGGGGGTGATCGACGAGTTCCACCGCCGGCTCGTCGACGGCATGCGGGCGCGGGGGCTGTCGGAGGCGTTCGCCGAGCAGGTCTTCGCCCAGATCCGCGGGTTCGGCGAGTACGGCTTCCCCGAGTCGCACGCCGCCAGCTTCGCGCTGCTGGT
>CAISKG010000590.1 GCA_903885855.1 uncultured Planctomycetaceae bacterium | reverse complement strand
CCGGGCCGGCGCCCGGGGGGGGCGGGATCGGCCGCTCGCCGTGCTGCACGCCGGCGAACACCGCCTTGAGGGCGTAGTAGTCGGCCTGGGGCACGGGGTCGAACTTGTGATCGTGGCAGCGGGCGCAGCCGACGGTGAGGCCGAGGAAGGCCGTGGCCTTTGTGCCGACCATGTCGTGCAGCTCGTCGGCGCGCTGGTTGGCGGTGAGCACCGGATCGGGCGACTTGACCTGGTCCCACGGCCCGCCGACGAGGAAGCCGGTGGCCACGTCGTGGCCGAGCGTGTCGCCGGCCAGCTGCGCGCGCACGAAGGCGTCGTAGGGCATGTCGGCCTCGAGCGCCCCGATCACCCAGTCGCGGTAGCGCCAGGCGTTGGGACGCATCTGGTTCATCTCGAAGCCGTTGCTCTCCGCGAAGCGCACCACGTCGAGCCAGTGGCGCGCGTAGCGCTCGGCGTGGCTCCGCGAGGCGAGGAGCCGCTCGGCGAGCGTGGCCATGGCGGCCTCGGCGCCGCGGGCCGCCACGTCGTCGGCGAAGGGGGCGATCTCCCCGGGCGCCGGCGGCAGCCCCGTGATGTCGAAACTGGCGCGGCGGAGGAGCGTGGCGGGGTCGGCCTCCTCCGCCATCGACAGCCCGGCGGCGGCGAGGCGGACGTCGAGGAAGCGGTCGATCGGATGGGGGGCGTCGCCCGGCGGTGGGGGCGCGGGGGCCAGCGGGGCGAAGGCCCAGTGGGCCGAGGCGTCGGGAGGGGCAGGCAGCAGCGTTGTCGGGAGGGAGGCGAGGTCGTCGGGCCAGGGGGCGCCCGCGGCGATCCACGCGCGGAGGATCGCGATCTCGCGCTGCGGCAGGGGGGCGGCGCCCGAGGGCATGCGCTCCGCCTCGTCGGCGGCGGTGACGCGGGCCAAGAGCGCGCTTCCGTCCGGGTCGCCCGCCACCACGCCGGCCGCGCCCGAATCGCCGCCGGCGATCGCCCGGTCGCGGAGATCGATCCGGTAGCCGCTCTCGGCATCCACGGGGCCGTGGCAGCCGCCGCAGCGCCGCCCCAGGATCGGGGCCACCTCGGCGGCGAAGTCGGGGGGCTCTCCGCCAGCCGCCGCGAGCGGAAGCGACGCGAGGACGAGCGCGGCGAGGCGGCGGAGGGGCATCGGGGGGCATCCGGGCGGGGCCGGGGAGACTCCCCGATCATACCCCGCCGAAGGCCCGGGCCCGGAGGCGGAATTGCCCCCTCCGCGGGGGCCGGGCGTCGGCCCGGGCCCCGCGTGCCGCCGTCCCCGCGTGCCGCCGCCGGTACGTGCCGCCATCCACGCGGGCCGCGCGGCCTCAGCCGAGCAGGTGCTCGAGGACGAGCCGCTCCAGGGCCTCGTAGTCGCGCTGGGCGATCATCTCGTCGGCGGTGTTCACCGGGAAGGTGCGCACCTTCTCGACGAGCTTGAGGAACACGGCCTGGCTGGTGGCCAGGTGGGCCGTGGCCGACTCGGCCTTCTGCGTGCGCTGAGCCTTGACGTCGAAGCCGACGAAGGCCCCGGTGGCGGCGTAGTCGGCGGCCTCGAGGACCCGCACCTGATCGAAGGCCCCGCGGAGGTTCGCGGCCCCGAAGACCTTGTCCTGGTCGTACTTGAGGCCGTTTTGGTCGTTGAGGTGCACGCTCCAGAGCTTGCCGGCCGCCAGCGCGAAGCCCATCTCGTCGGAGGGGTCGAGGCCGGCGAGGATCGCGTGCGCGCTTTCGATGAGCACGCCGACGCGGGCCGGATCGGCCGAGCGCGCCCCCAGCGCCAGGGCATGGCCGATCGTGGGGATGAAGGCGGTGTCGACCGGCTCGTTGGGCTTGGGCTCGATGGCGATGCGCACCGTCGGGGAGGCCCCGAGGATGGCGTTGACCGCGTCGACGAGGCGGCGCGACGCCTCCACGGGGCACTTGCTCTCGCGCACGCCCGTCCCCTCGCGGGCCGGCCAGAGGACGATCAGGTCGCAGCCCAGCGCCATGGCCACGTCGACGGCGCGCTTCGAGCGGTCGATGGCCCATTTCCGGCAGGCCGCGTCGTTGCTCGTGTAGCCGCCGTCGATCCCGTGGGGGTGCTCCCACAGCCGCGGGGCCACGAACTCCGCCACGAGGTTCATGTCGGCGAGCTTCTTCCGCATCGCCTCGGCCTTGGCGACGATCTGCGCCGGGGAGAGATCCTCGAGGTCGGGCACGGCGTCGTCGTCGTGGAACTGGATCCCGTCGAAGCCCAGGTCGACCGCCACGGCGAGGACGTCGTCGAAGGGCACGGCCGGACGCACCGGGGGGCCGAAGGGATCGGCGCCGCGGCCGAGGTTCCAGGGGCCGACGGAGAACCGGTACTGCGACTCGGGCATGGGAAGCGCTCCTCTGCGGGGGCGGGGGAAGCCGGCGGTGGCCGACGGGCGAGAGAGGATACCCTGCCGGGGCCCGGCGCGGCAGGGCCGCGGGGCAGGTCTTCGGGTAGTCTGGGGCGGTGACGCGTCACCCGGGCCGCGCCCCTGCCCGATGCCCCCTCCTCCAGCCAGCCCACCGCCGCCATGCACCGCTTGCCGCCGCAGAAATCGCTCGACCTCAAACTGGCCCGGATCGTCGCCGACCCGTCCTGCGGTGACTTCATCCTCGCCGACGCCAAGGACGCCGACATGGCCTTCGGGCTGGCGGCGCCGGGGGTGCGGCGCGGCGGCGATCCCTTCGACGGCCCCTTCCGCACGCTGGAGGAGTTTCGGGAGTCGATCCGGCGGCTGGTGAAGCAGGGGCTCGTCGACATCATGCTCATGAGCGCGAGCACCAGCGAGGTGCTCGCCATCGACGAGGGGCTGTTTCTCGACAGCGCCGTCACCCCCGCGGTGCGGATGAACGACACGAGCGACATCTGGCTGGCCGCCGGGAGCGGCAGCTACCCCCGCGAGCCGGCCCTCCCCTTCGCCACCACGACGATCGCCCAGGCGCTGCAGGGCCGCATCGATCTCCAGCCCGGCCAGCCCGCCCGCGGCGCCGATCTGGGCCTCTTCTCCATGACGCTCAACGACGACGCGGCGCTCGACCGGGCCATGCTCGAGGCCTACCGCGGCTTCCGGGCCGAGGCGGAGCGGGCCGGTTTCCGCCATTTCCTCGAGGTGTTCTATCCCAACGCCCTCGGCCGCACGCCGGGGCGGGCGTCGGGGGAGCGGCCGGCGGCCGAGCGGCCGCGTTCCATCGCCCGCTTCCTCGCCGACCACGTCGTGCGCGCCCTGGCGGGCGTGCCGCGGGCGGGCCGGCCGATCTTCCTCAAGATCCCCTACCTGGGGCCGGAGATCACCGAGCAGTTGGCCGCCTACGACCGCTCGCTCGTGGTGGGGATCCTGGGCGGCGGCGCGGGCACCACCCACGACGCCTTCGCCCTGCTGGCCGACGCCCGGCGGCACGGGGCGCGGGTGGCCCTCTTCGGCCGCAAGATCAACGCCGCCGAGGACCAGCTGGCCTTCGTGCGCCACCTCCGCGCCGTGGCCGACGGGCTCGTGTCGGCGGAGGAGGCGGTGCGGGCCTACCATGGCGACCTCGAGCGCGAGGGGATCACGCCCCACCGCGCCCTCGCCGACGATCTCGTCCGCGCCCCCACCGCGCAGGCCTACGGCGGCTGACCGCGTCCCCGGCCGCCGCGTGTCCGGGCATGCCCCCCGGTTTCCCGGTCATCCCCTGCCCTGCCCCGTCCTGTCCCGTCCCGTCCCATCACCCGGAGCGATCCCCGTGAGCTCGAGTGCCGCCGATCCCCGCCCCTCCGAGATCCTCCGCACGCTGGCCCTGCCCCTGCCGCCGGCCCCCAAGCCCGTCGGGGCCTACACCCCCTTCCTGCGCGACGGCCGGCTGCTGTGGACCTCCGGCCACCTCCCGCTCCTCCCCGACGGCTCGCTCCTCCGCGGGAGGGTGGGGGCCGATCTCGACGCCGACGCCGGCAAGGCGGCCGCCCGGCAGGTGGCCTGCGCGATCCTGGCCACGCTCGAAAACGCGCTGGGGAGCGTCGACCGGGTGCAGCGGGTGATGAAGGTGCTGGGGATGGTCAACTGCACCCCCGACTTCACCCGCCAGCCGCACGTTCTCAACGGGGCCAGCGAGCTCTTCGCCGAGATCTGGGGGCGGGAGCGTGGCATCGGCGTCCGCAGCGCCTTCGGCGTGGCGGCCCTGCCGGAGAACGTTCCGGTGGAGATCGAGGCGATCTTCGAGGTCGATTGAGGCCGCCGCGCCGCGGTATCCTTCCCCTTCCCGGTTCCGGGGCCCGCGCGGTGGCGTGGGCGACGGCGCGGCGGGGCGGGGAAACGCGTGCATCCCCTCCCTCCGCGCCAGCAGCGTGGAAGAGGAGAGCCTGCGATGGTGCGACGCATGATCCGGCGGCCGTGGTGTTCGGCGATCGTCCTGACGGGGCTGGCCGCCGCCGGCCACGCCGCCCCGGCGGCCCCCCCCACCTTCCGCAAGGTGGTCCTGACCGACAAGTTCCACGCCGAAGCCGCCGGGATCGGCGACATCGACAAGGACGGCCACGGCGACGCCATCTACGGGCCCTACTGGTACGCGGGGCCCGATTTCCGCGAGCGCTACGCGATCTATCCGGCCAAGGATTTCGATCCCAACGGCTATTCCAACAACTTCATGACCGGCGTCGGCGACGTCGACGGCGACGGCTGGCTCGACGTGCTGGTCAACGAGTGGCCCGGCAAGGAGGTGGCCTGGTTCCGCAATCCCGCCGGCCAGGCCGGCACCGTGCGGGCCGCCGACGGCTGGGCCAAGCACCTGGTCCACCCGGTCGTCGACAACGAGGCCCCCGATTACCTCGACGTCACCGGCGACGGGACGCGGGAGCTGGTCTTCCACACCGGCGGCGTCCTCGGCTTCGCCGCCCCCTCCGAGGCCACCGGCACCGAGCGCTGGACCTTCACACCCTGCTCGGAAAAGGAGGCCTGGGGGCAGTACCAGCACGGCCTGGGGGTGGGCGACGTCAACGGCGACGGCCGACCCGATCTGCTCATGAACAGCGGCTGGTGGGAGCAGCCGGCCCCCGCGGCCGCCGGGGCCACGCCGCCGGCCTGGACGAAGCATCCGCACCCCTTCGGCAAGGGGGGGGGCCAGATGCACACCCAGGACGTCGACGGTGACGGCGACGCCGACGTGATCACGAGCCTCGCCGGGCACGAATACGGCCTTTCCTGGTTCGAGCAGGTGGCCAAGGACGGCGCCATCGACTTCGTCGAGCACCGGATCCTCTCCGACAAGGCCGAGGAGTCGCTCGAGGGGGTGCAGTTCTCCCAGCTGCACTCGGTGGGCCTGGCCGACATCAACGGCGACGGCCTCACCGACATCGTCACCGGCAAGCGCTTCTGGGCCCACGGCCCCCAGGGGGATCCCGATCCGGCCGGCACGCCGGTGCTGTATTGGTTCGAGCTGCGCCGCGGGGCCGACGGGGCGGTGTCGTACGCTCCGCACCGCATCGACGACGCCTCGGGGGTGGGCACGCAGCTGGCCGTGGGCGACCTCGACGGCGACGGCCGCCCCGACATCGTCATCGGCAACAAGAAGGGGGGCTTCGTGTTCCTCCAGGAGGGGGGCAAATGAGCCGCTCCCGCGGGCGCACCGGGCGGCGCCGGTTCCTCGCCCTCTCGGCCGCGGCGGCGGGCGCCGCGGCCCTCCTCCCCCGCCGCCCGGCGGCGGCCGGCCCCCCGGCGAAGGCCGGTCCCCCGGCGAAGGCCGGCCCATCGGAAAGCGTTCGCGTGGGGGCGATCGGCGTGGGGGGGCGGGCGTCGCTCCTGCTCGAGCAGCTTCCGGAGGGGGCCAGGATCGTCGCCCTCTGCGACGTCAACGTGCCCCGCGCCTGGGCCTTCCGCGACCGCAAGGGGGGCGACTGGCCGATCTACGTCGACTACCGCCGGATCCTCGACCGCCGCGACATCGACGCCGTCATCGTGGGCACCGGCGAATTCCAGCGGATTCTCCCCTGCATCCACGCCTGCCAGGCCGGCAAGGACGTCTACGCCGAGAAGCCCCTCTCGCTCTACGTGGCCGAGGGGCGGGCCCTGGTGACGGCCGCCCGCCGCCACGGCCGCGTGGTGCAGGTGGGCACGCAGCAGCGTTCCATGGCCATCAACAGGCTCGCCTGCGCCTTCGTGCGCGAGGGGGGCCTCGGGCGGCTCCTCGAGGTGCGGGCGGTGAACTACGGCAACGCCAACCCCACCCCATCCCCCCTGCCGGCCGCCGAGACGATCCCCACCGGCCTCGACTGGAACGCCTGGCTCAACCAGGCGGCCGACCGCCCCTACGCCGGCGCCTGGATGGGCTGGATGGGGTGGCGCGACTTCGCCGGCGGGGAGATGACCAACTGGGGCGCCCACGGCGTCGACCAGATCCAGTGGGCCCTGGGGCGCGACGACACCGGCCCGGTGGCCGTCCGGCCGATCACCGAGGGCCCGGGCGGGCAGGTCGTGATGACCTACGCCGACGGCCTGGAGGTGAAGTTCGTCCTCGAGAAGGGGCCGATGGGAGGGGCCGTGTTCGTGGGGGAGAAGGGCAAGCTCGAGATCAACCGCAACAAGGTCACGAGCAATCCCCCCGAGATCGCCGCCGGGATCCTGGCGGCCGTCGACGTGGCCGAGGAGGAGCGGAAGTGGTCCGACGAGACGGCCCTCTGGCAGGCCCGTCACCACCTCCAGGACTGGCTCGACTGCATCCGTTCCCGGGCCCTGCCGGTGGCCGACGTGGAGATCGGCCACCGCTCCGTGACCGTCTGCCATCTGGCAAACATCGCCCGCGCGGTGGGACGGGCCCTCGAGTGGGATCCCGCCGCCGAGCGCTTCCTGGCCGATCCGGCCGCCGACGCGCTGCTCGTGCGCGAGCGGCGCCGGGGCTTCGAGCTGCCCGCCGTCTGAGCCGGCCGCCGGGCTGAGCGCCGCTCGAGCGTCCGCAGGGCCGGGCCGGGTCAAACCGGGCCGGGCCGGCGGGCCTGCCCGCTCTTCGCCTCGCGATCCCGCCCCGTGAAAACACCGACGCCCCGGGGAATCCCCGGGGCGTCGGCCCATTGAGCACGGCGATGTTCCGGTCAGGCCCGCAAGCCCTGGCCGACCGATCACGGGGTGATCGTGATCGTGCCGTTGACGAACTCGAAGAAGTAGTTGCCGCCCTTCTTGCCGGTGCCGGTGACGAGCTGGAGGGTGCCCTCCGAGATCAGCACGTCGTACACGCCGACCGGGCTCCCCCTGACGGCCGTCGTCGTCAGATCCGGGACACCCGTGTAGGTGTTGGCCGGCGTGTCGCCCGGCTTCAAGCCGGTGATCGTGTAGGTGAGCGTCGGGATGTTGGCGTTGTACTTCACCGTGTAACTGGTGGCCGTCACCGTGAGCTTGGCCTGGGTGATGTTGGCCGAGAGCGTGGGCTGGATCAGGATGTAGTTCGACGCCAGGGCCGGCGACGTGGCCGTGATCGTGTAGCCGGTGGTGGTGACGGTCTTGCCGGTGCCCACGGAGGCGTCGGCGAACCGGTAGATCGGCGTGCCGCCGAGGGTGACCGTCTCTCCGGCCACCACGCCCACGAGCGTCGCCGTGCCACTGGCCGTGGCCGTGGTGGTGCCGTCGTAGGTCTTGTTGTTGGCCGTGAGACCCGTGATCGTCAGTTCCTTCCGGGCGATCACCACCGTCACGCCCGTCGGCTGCGTGAGCTTGTAGTTGGTGGCGTCGGTGCCCTGGAGCACGTAGCCCGACACGGTCACGCCCTTGCTGCCGGCGTTGGCCGAGGCCATCGTGCCGGTGGCGCCCGCCGTGTTGAGCGACACGGTGCCCGCGGTGACGTCGGCTGCCATGAGGCCCACCGCCGTGCCGCCGGTCACCGCCACCGTGGTCGAGCCGTTGTACTGCCGGTTGGTGGCCGTCGCGCCGGTGATGGTGACCGCGGCCGCGGTGATGCTCGCCTTCACCGTCGGCGGGACGACCGTGTAGTTGGCCGACGGGGCGGTGAAGCCGTTGATCGTCACCGTCTTCAGCGTGCCCACGTTCTTGTCGGCGAAGGTCGCCACGCCCGTCCCGGAAACCGGCGTCGTGGAGATGCCGTCGGCGGCCACGAGGCCGGAGTACGCCGGCGTGCCGGTATAGGTCGCGGCCGTGGTGGCGTTGTACACCCGGTTCACGCCGGCCAGGCCGGTGATCGCGAGAGCCTTGGGCGTGATCGTGCCGGTGCCGGCGTTGGGCTGTGCGGAGAGCACGTAGTTGCCCGACGACGAGCCGTTGATGCCGAAGCCGCTGGCCGTGATCGGCTTGCCCGTGCCGGCGTTGCCGTCGGCGAAGTTGTAGACGCCGGGCACGATCCCCACCGAGTCGCCGGAGTAGACGCCGCTGAGCGTCGCCGTGCCGGTGACGGGCGCGGTGGTGATCCCCGATCCGCTATACACCCGCGAGCCGCCGCTGACACCCGTGATCGTGAGCGGTGCCTTGGCGATGTCCACCGTCACGCCGGTCGGCTGCGTGAGCTTGTAGTTCGCGGCGTTCGGCCCGGTGAGCGTGAAACCCGTCACGGTCACCGGCTTGTTGCTGCCGGCGTTGACGCTGGTCATCGTGCCGGTCGGCGAGCCGCCGATGCTCACGCCCGTGTCGCCGCCCGGCACGGGGTTCGAGAGCTCGGCGTTGGTGGTGTCGATGGCCACCCCGGTGGTCTTGTTGTAGGTGCGGTCGACGGCGTCGGCGAAGCTGATGCTCGTCGGCCGGGCCGTGATCGTGGCCTTGAGGGTCGTCGGCTGCACGACCTCGTAGTTGGCGGCGCTCGCCCCGCTGAGCGTGTAGCCGGTGACGGTCACGGGCTTGTTCGTGCCGACGTCCGGGGTCGCCACGGTGCCCTCGGCGTCGGTGGACACGAGCGTCACGGTATCGCCGGCGACGATGTTCGTGAGCGTGCCGCCGCTGACGGCGATCGCCGTCGTGGCGTCGTAGACGCGGCTCGTGGCGGTCGCCCCGCTGATCGAGGCCGGCCGCTTGGTGATCGTCGCCAGCACCGTCGGGTTGGCGGCGATCGTGTAGTTCGTCGTCGGGGCGGTGTAGCCGGTCACCGTCACGACCTTGTCCTCGCCGGCGTCCGGCGTGGCGAAGGTCGCCACCGGCGTGCCGCTGACGGTGGTGTACTTGGTCGCGTCGGCCGGCACGAGGCCCGAGTACTGCGCCTTGCCGGTCACCGTGCTGTTGGTCTTGCCGTCGTAGACCTTGTCGACGCCGGAGATGCCGATGATGGTCAGCGGCGCGGTGTCGATCGTGGCCGAGAGCGAGGGCTGCGAGAGCTGGTAGTTGGCCGCCGAGCTGCCCGAGATCGTGTAGCCGGTGGTGGTGACGGCCCGCACGCCGGCGTTCGCCGAGACGAACTTGTAGGCCGGCGTGCCGCCGAGGATCACCGTGTCGCCGCTGATCACGCCGTCGAGCGAGGCGGTCCCGTCGACGGTCACGTTGGTCGTGCCGTCGTAGGTCTTGTCGTCGGCGGTGAGGCCGTCGATGGTGAGCGCCTTCTTGGAGATCGTCACGGTCACGCCCGTGGGCTGCACGACCGAGTAGTTGCCCGCGCTCGCCCCGGTGAGGGAGTAGCCCGTCACGGTCAGCGGCTTGCTCGTGCCCACGTTGGCGTTGGCCATCGTGCCGGTGCCGTTGGGGTCGAGCGTCACCGTGTCGCCCGGCTCGACGCCGGACGAGAGCGTGCCGCCCGAGACGACCACGGTGGTGGTGCCGTCGTAGGTGCGGTTGGTGGCCGTCGCCCCGGAGACGGTGAGCGGCTTCGGGGTGATCGTGACGGTGACGCCGGTCGGCTGCTGGAGCGAGTAGTTGCTGGAGCTGGGGCCGCTGATGTTGTAGCCCGTCACGGTCACCGGCTTGTTGGTGCCGGCGTTCGCGTCGGTCATCGTGCCGATGCCGATCGACGACAGGTTGACCGTGTCGCCGGTCTCCACCCCCACGAGCGTGCCGCCGGTGACGAACACCGAGTCGCTGGTGTTGTAGACGCGATCCTGGGCGGTGGCGCCCGAGACGGTGAGCACCTTGGCGGTGATGTCCACCGTCAGCCCGGTGGGCTGGCTCACGGTGTAGTTGAAGGCGTCGGCGCCGGTGAGGGTGTAGCCGGTGACGCCGGTCACGGCCTTGCCCGTGCCGACGTTCGGCGTGGCGACGGTGCCGGTGCCGGTGCCGCCGCTGACCAGCGAGACGGTGTCGCCGGCCTCGATGCCGACGAGCGAGCCGCCGGTGACGGCCACGGTGGTCGTGCCGTTGTAGGGACGGTTGGTGGCCGCCGCACCGGAGACGGTGAGGTTCTTCTGGTTGACCGTGATCGTGCCGGTGTTGGAGGAGCTCTGGAAGACACCCTTCCCGGCGTAGTTGGCCGCCAGGCTGTGGCTGCCAGCCGTCAGCCCGTCGACGATGAACACCGCCACACCCGAGGCGTTGAGCGTCTCGGTGCGTGCCGGACCGCTATCGACGGAGAGCGTCACCGTGCCGTCGGGGATGAAGGCGCCCGACAGCTGCGACACGGTGACGGTGATCGTGCCGTCCTGGCCGTAGGTGATCGTCGGAGCGTCGATCGCGACGCTGGTGGAGACGGGGTCGACGGGCAGCGTGCGGTCGTCGAACTGGAGATACTGGATGTTGGTCAGCGTGTCGGTGCCGTCGGGGCCGGTGATCACGATCGGCGTGCCGAGGGTGATCGTGTAGGCGGAGTAGTTGCCCGCGAAGACGGCGGTGTTCGAGCCGGCACCGCCGTCGATCGTGTCGTCGCCGCCGCCGCCGGTGATCGTGTTGTTGCCGTCGTTGCCGGTGAGGGTGTTGTTGCCCGCGTTGCCGGTGAGGAAGAGGTTGCCGGCTCCGGCGAGCGTGGCGTTGCCGTTGGTGACGCCGGCCGCGAGGGAAAGGCCCGTGAAGCCGGTCACGCCCGCCTCGGTGTTCACCGTGAGGTTGTCGACGGTGGCGGTGGCGGAGGTGGCGTCGTAGGCGCCAGCCTTGACCCAGACGTTGCCGGAGGCGGTGGCGACGGCGACGGCGCGGGCCACGTCGGCGATCGAGGTCGAGGACGGAGCCCAGAAGCTGT
>CAISKG010000589.1 GCA_903885855.1 uncultured Planctomycetaceae bacterium | reverse complement strand
GGCGTCGGCCCCGGAGAGGGTGATCGTGTTCACCCCCAGGCCGTCATCCTCGATCACGATGTCGGCCACGCGCAGGCGTTCCTGCGTGCTCGTGTTGTCGGCGAGCACGGCGACGGCGTTGGCGAGCGAGACGGCCGTCGGGACGACATACACATCGAAACCGATGGCGGTCCCCGGCATCCGGTTGCCCGCGGCGTCCTGAACTCCCTCACCGACCCGCAGGTAGTACGCGCCGGCGGCTGAGATCGGGGCGAATGTCGCCGTGACGGCAGCCCCGTCGAAAATCAGGTCAGCCGCAGCGACGAAGGTGCCATCGGCGTCATGCACGCTCACCCGACCATCGATCGAGGCGGGATCGACCGGCTCGCTGAGGACGAATGGAACGCTGGAAAAAGGAGCCGACGCGACACGCGTCGTCTGGACGTGGGGCGCCGCCCACGCCGGCATCGCGCCGGAGACGTCGCCGCCGAGCCTCGCGATTCGACCCGCGGATGTCGCGTCGACGCTGAACGCTCCGCTCCCTTCGTCGAATCGCCATGCCGCGGCCATTCCAGGCTCCCCGCCGCTCAGTTGACGGCCCTTGTCCCTGGCGATGGCGGCAGGGGTTCTGGAGACGCTCCACACCCGGAGCTCATCAATGTCACCCTCGAATTGACTGCCAGCCCAACTGCCCCTGCCGAGGAGATTGTGAAGGGTGGAGGACGGTGCACCCCCTCCATAGGCGTTCGCTCCTCGGAGTACGCCGTCGACGACGATTCCCATGCCCGTCGCCCCCCACGTGGCGGCGACGTGGTACCAGCGGCCAGGATCCGGGACGACACCGCTGTCCACCCAGTGCCAACCCGACTGATCGAAAATGCCGAACCGAAGCTCGTGTGAACCCGAAGAGAACGGATAGCTGCCCAAGGCCATTCCGTCGTGGTTGCCGCCGGGAAGCGCAGCCGAAGCGGTCCAGAGGAAGCGATACGCGCCTTCGCCGCCGGTCCACGCATCGGCCTTGAACCACAACTCCACCGTCCCCTCGGACAACCCGTTGGTGACGTCGGGGAGTTGAACGAAGTCGTCAACGCCATCGAAGTGCAACCCACTTTGCTCACCGATGAGCCGCGGGCGACTCGTGTCGAGCAGGAATGTCAATGTGGCTGCGGGCGAAACCGTGCCGGCCGCATCGACCTGCCGCACGCGAACGTCATTGACGCCCTCGGAGGGGGTGAACGAGGGCCCCCACGTAACGCCGCCGTCGCTCGAATAGGAGACGGACGCCCCGGCGAAGACTCCGGACACTGCGAGCGTGCCGTCGCTTGTAATCCGATCATCCGGGTACACACCGGTGTCGTTGGCAAGACTCACCACCGGAGCGTCAAGGTTGCCAAGTATCTGAATCTCGCTGACGAACACCCACACCCACGGGTTTCCCACCCAATTGGTGCCGCGATCCATCTCGAGCCGCACGAAGCGCCCCGATCCGGCGGTGTCGAGTTCGAAAAAACCAGCTCCTTGCGAGGCTCGTTCCTGCGGGGAGGTCGTGCGGGTCCACGCGTTCGACCACGTCGAGCCGTCGACGCTGTAATCGACCTTCGCCTTGCTGAACAACGCGACGTCGGTCGCGACGGCGTCGCCCTTGTTGACGTGCACGCGTAGACCATCGACCTGGCGAACGGCGCCCAGATCGAACGTGATCACGGGGTCGAAGTTGTTCCACCCGACCCACTCGTAGCCAGGGCCCGATCCGAGGTCAGCAAGCACCGAACTGCCGCCGACAACCCCGTCGGTCAGTTGCCCCTTGCCCCCGCTGAGCGCCGACCGATCCACGGTCGGGTTCCCGCTGCCGCTGTAGGTCTCATCCCAGTAGTGGTAGGTGCCTGTGTCACCATTCATCATCGCGTATGACACGGGTTGGATCAGCGTATTCCCCGACAGCATCGCCCTCCCTTCGAGGGCCTCGGCGCGCGGTGCCACCAAGAAGGCGGTGCGCGAAGCGCCGCGGCGCGCCTGCCGGCGTCGCCCGCGCGCCGCTCGCGGGAGCCGCCGGCCGCGCTTCCAGACGGGGAAGAGCGCCCGGAACACCTGCCACCAACGGAGACTGCTGCGCATGGGATCACCTCGCGTCCGAACCGAAGACGCCGGGATCTCCCCCGCGCCCCTGCCCCTCGATTGAGGGGCGCTTGACGGTCCTTGATACGTAACCCGCCGAGAAAAGCCACGGAAAATCGCGAAAGGAAAATCGAAACGATTTCCGTTTTTTCCGCAAGGCACGCCCTGGAAACGACTTGCAATCAGTGCTGGACGCCTGGAGCGACACGCACCGGCAGCCGCCGGGAAGGGCCCCGGCTCACCCCGGGGGGGCGGCCAGCGCCCGGGCGTCGGCGAGGAAGGCGTCCACCTCGGCGTCGGTGGTGGCCCAGGAGCACATCAGCCGGCAGCCCCCCACGGCGGGGAAGTCGTAGAAGCGCCAGCCGCGGGCCCGCAAGCCGGCCGCGAGCGCCGGCGCGAGCCGCGCGAAGACGGCGTTGGCGTCGCGGCGCACGAGGATGTCCACGCCCGCGAGCGCCGCCAGGCCCGCCTCGAGCCGCGCGGCGGCGGCGTTGGCGTGCGCGGCGTTCGTGAGCCAGGCCCCGCTCTCGAGCAACCCCACCCACGGCGCGGCGAGGTAGCGCATCTTCGAGGCCAGCTGCCCGGCCTGCTTCACGCGCCAGGCGAACTCCTCGGCCAGCGCCCGCTCGAAGAACACCACCGCCTCCCCCAGCCCCATGCCGTTCTTCGTGCCGCCGAGGCAGAGCACGTCGACGCCCGCCTCCCAGGTGATCGCCCGCGGGGCAACGCCGAGGGCTGCCACGGCGTTGGCGAAGCGTGCGCCGTCCATGTGGAGCAGCAGGCCGTGCCGCGCGCAGGCCTCGCGCACAGCGGCCAATTCGTCGACGCGGTAGACCGTGGAGAGCTCGGTGGCCTGCGTCACGCTCACCGCGCGCGCCTTCGAGAAGTGCACCTCGCGGCCACGCTCCACCGCCTCGTCGATCGCGGCGGGGGCTATCTTCCCGTCGTCGCCGCCGAGGAGGACGACCTTCGCGCCCCCCGTGAAGAACTCGGGCGCCCCGCACTCGTCGGTCTCCACGTGCGAGACGGCGTGGGCGAGGATGGCGTGGTAGGAGCGGCACATCGCCGCCAGCGCCAGGGCGTTGGCCGCGGTGCCGTTGAAGGTGAAGAAGACCTCGCAGTCGCGCTCGAAGAGGTCGCGCACGAGCGCCTTCACGCGGGCCGTCCAGGGATCGCCGCCGTAGCTCGGCACGCAGCCGGCATCCGCGCGCTCGAGGGTCTCCCAGGCCTCGGGGCAGAAGCCGGCGGCGTTGTCGCTGGCGAACTGGCAGCCGGGCACGACGGCCGCGGACGGGGCAGGGGAGGGGGGCATGGCGGGCCTGCGGGCGGGGAGAAGGACTGCTTCTTCGTACCAGCGCCGGCCCGCGGCGTGAACGCGCACTGGCCGCGTCGCGGCGGCTCGCCCCCGCGAGCGAGCGAGATCCGGGGCGGTTGGCACCCCTCCGGGGGGCGGGTAGCCTTGCGGAGCGGTCCGATCGCGACGAGCGGCCGCGATATCCCGGGGGGGCTTTCCATGGCGATCGCCGTCGTCTGCGAGTGCGGCCGGTCCTTCAACCTGCGCACCGAATTCGCGGGGCAGAGCGTGCGCTGCCCCGACTGCGGCGCGACGCTCGACGTGCCGGCGATCGCCTCGCAGGCCGATCCGCTCTTCGACCGCGACCAGTTCCTCCTCCGCCAGCGCGTCCTCTCGATCGCGCAGGCCTACGACGTCCGCGGCGCCGACAACGCCGAGCTGATGTTCATCCGCCGCCCCACCTTCCTGCTCCTCTCGATCCTCGGGATCCTCGCGGGCATGCTCGTGTTCCTGGTCGTGGGGGGGGCCGGGTCCGCGGCGGTGATGGGGCTCGGCACGGCGCTCGGCCTCCCGCCGCGTCCCGAGTTCGTGATCCCGCCGCTCATCGTCGTCATCATTCTCGCCCTGCTCGCGACGATCGCCACCGTGGTCGCGATCGTGCCCAAGCGCCACATCTACTTCCACCGCGATCCCAAGTCGAAGGAGACGATCCTCGAGATCCACCAGGACAGCAAGCTGATGCCCTTCCGGCCGAAGTTCACCCTC
>CAISKG010000588.1 GCA_903885855.1 uncultured Planctomycetaceae bacterium | reverse complement strand
CGGCCCCGACACGGTCATCGTCGAGCCCACCAGCGGCAACACCGGCATCGGCCTGGCCTACGTCTGCGCCGCCCGCGGCTACAAACTGCGCGTGATGATGCCGGAGAGCATGAGCCTGGAGCGCCGGCGGATGCTCAAGGCGCTGGGAGCGGAGTTGGTGCTCACCCCGGCGGCCGAGGGGATGCCCGGCGCCGTGCGGCGCGCGGAGGAGGAGGTGGGGCAGTCCCCGGCCGCGTACTTCATGCCGCAGCAGTTCAAGAATCCCGCCAATCCCGAGATCCACCGGCGCACCACCGCCGAGGAGATCTGGGCCGACACCGCCGGGGCGGTCGACGTCCTCGTCTGCGGCGTCGGCACCGGGGGCACCATCACCGGCTGCGGCGAGGTGCTCAAGGCGCGCCGGCCGGGCCTCGAGGTGGTGGCGGTCGAGCCGGCCAACAGCCCCGTGATCTCGCAGAAGCGGGCCGGCGAGCCGCTCAAGCCCGGCCGCCACACCATCCAGGGGATCGGCGCCGGATTCATCCCCGACGTCCTCAACCTCGACGTCATCGACGAGGTGGTGAAGGTGGAGGACGAGGATGCCAAGGAGATGGCCCGCCAGCTGTCGCGGCGCGAGGGGCTGATGTGCGGGATCTCCTGCGGCGCGGCCGCCTGGGCGGCGGTGCAGGTGGGGCGGCGGGCCGCCAACGCCGGCAAGCTCGTGGTGGTGGTGCTCCCCGACCTCGGCGAGCGCTACCTGTCGATCCCCGGGCTGTTCCCGGAGTGAGCGGAGTCCCGGAGTGAGCGGAGGCGGCCGGCGTCAGCGGCGCTGCTCGAAGAGCCACTCGAGCACCGCCCGGTCGCGGTAGGCGGGGGTCCAGGCGTCGTGTCCGACGCCGGCCAGTTCGCAGTAGCGGGGATCGCCCCCCGCGGCGCGCAGGGCCTCGATCATGGCCCGCGACCGGCCCACGGGCACCGCGGTGTCGGCGTCACCGTGGAAGCACCACACCGGCAGGCCGACGAGCTTCGCGGCCGTGGCCTCGTCGCCGCCGCCGCACACCGGCAGCAGCGCGGCGAAGCGATCGGGCATGCGGGCCGCCATGTCCCAGGCCCCGTAGCCCCCCATCGAGAGCCCGGTGAGGTAGATCCGCTCGGGATCCACCGCCTCGTGCGCGAGCGTCTCCTCGAGGGCCGCGATCGCCCCGAGAAGATCGGGCGTGGGGGCCGGCCGCTGCGGCGTGCTCTCGGGCGCCGACCAGTCGACCTCCACCCACTTCTTCCCCGCGCGGCACTGCGGGGCCAGCACGTAGCAGGGGAAGGCCTCGCGGGCGGCGGGCTCGGCCAGCCAGGCCGGGAGGTAGGCCAGCTGGGCCCGATTGTCGTCGCCGCGCTCCCCGGCGCCGTGGAGGAAGAGGACCAGCGGGTAACGCCGGCCGGGCAGCGGGCGCGCCGGTGCGAGCAGGCGGTAGGGCAGCCGCAGCGGCGTCCCGGCGTCCTCGTCGGGGGGGGCGACGGTGACCGAGCGGGACTGGTACAGCTCGGCCAGCCGCTCGGCGGAAACGGGCTCGGAGGACACGGCCGACTCCTGCGGGGAGGGGGACGCGGATTGGCCCGGCGCCTCGGCGGCCGCCAGGGCGGCGACCAAGAACAGGACGCGGAGGACGCTGTGGCGGGGCATCGGAGAAGGGACGAGGGGGGGGAGCCGACCGCGGCGGCTCAATCGGTCGGGGCGTCGCCGACGACGAGCTTCACCCGCCTGGGCATGGCGAGCCTGCCGAGCATCCCCACCGACCCGTGCGGCAGGCCGAGGAATTCCAACTGCTCGAACCACTTCGCGGCGTCGGCGCCGAGCTTGCCGACCGCCGTGCCGCGGAGGTCCAGCGAGCGCAGTTTCTTGAGTTCCTTCAGTTGCAGGAGTCCCTCGTCGGTGATCGTCCCGCCGGCCAGATCGAGCGTCTCGAGATCGCCCAGCGACTCCGCCCTGAAGCCGAGCAGGATCGCGAACACGTCGTCGGCACGCGGGCCGCGCAGCCGCAGCGACACGAGCTTGTCGGCGACGTGGCCGTAGTCCTCGCCGAAGCTCTTGCGCAGCCAGTCGGCCTCCTCCATTCCCACCTCGCCGCCGCGCTCGATCGTCTCCGTGGCGACCTCCTGCTGCTGGGCGTAGGCCTCGATCTTCGAGGCCAGCCATTCGAGTTTGTTGGCCTTGAACTTCACGAACTCCAGGGCGTCGTCGTAGGCCTTCTGGATGCGGATGAACTGCGCGGGATCCCCACCCCGGTCGGGATGGGCGGCCATCGCCTTCGCCAGATAGGCCTGCTTGACGTCCTCGGCGGTCACCGGAGGGAGGAGACCGAGGATCGAGAGGCACTCGGGGTGCTGGGAGGCGTCGTGGCCGCGTGGTCCGTGGGGCGCGTCGGTCATGGGCGACAGCCTGGGAAACCTGGGCGGACGGGGAAGCGGGAGATTACCCCCGCCGCCGTCCCCGTCGCAACGAAACGCTCGCGGACGGCGGCGGAAAGCGGGGGCATTTCGCCTTGATCGCGGCGGGCATGTTCCCTAGGTTGCCCCGGATTCCGAGACCGGCAGGACGCCGGTGGCACCGTTCAAGGAGGGCTGTCGATGCGTGGCTCGAGGGGGAGCTTTGTCGATGCGCTCGTGGCCGCCCGTGACGCGGCAGGGCGGGCCTTGTCGGGAATCGGTGCCGGGCCGGGGGCGATCGGCGCGGTGGTGGTGCTGCTCGCCTGCCTGGCGTGGCGGGTCGGAGGGGTCGATCCCCGTGCCGACGCCCAGCCTCCCGCGGCGCGCCGCGGCGCCGCGCCGGCGCGG
>CAISKG010000587.1 GCA_903885855.1 uncultured Planctomycetaceae bacterium | reverse complement strand
CGTGGGGGCCCCGCTGCCGGCGTCGGCCTTCGACGTCACGGTGCTCGGCTACGACTCCTTCCATCCCGGCACCAACTTCCGCGCCCCGACCCCCGCGGCCAACCGCAACGGCGTGATCTTCTTCCCGGGGAGCACGCCGCTGTACCGCCTCGGCGTGCTCGAGGGGGGCTACGGCATCAGCGGCGACGGCGTCGATCAGGACGACGTGGTGACGTTCTACGGCGCGGCCGGATTCGCGGCGCCCGGGGCGATCCAGGCAGACCAGTTCCTCGTGCGCGGGATCCGCCTCCCGTGGATCAAGTTCTCGCGCAACGCCCTGGCGGGCGGTCCCTTCACCTTCCCCGCCTGATCGGCGGCGGCCCGCGCCGCCCTCCTCTGCGGTCCGGCCGGCGTGCGCCCCTTCAATGCCGGGCCGCAGCGGGGCACAATCCGGGTCCGACCGCACCCCCGGGCCCACCGATGCCAGGTTTCGCCGCCGCGCCGCAGTTCACGACCGCGGATTTCGAACGCCGCCGCCAGGAACGCGAGACGACCAACGAGCGCGTCGTGAGCGGCATCATGGTCGGCGTCCTCGCCGTGCTGCTCGGCGCGGAGACGGTGTGGACCGATCTGGTCGCGAGAGCCTACGGCGACTTCGGGATCGACTTCACGATCCCGGCCCAGATCCGCTGGGCCACCGCCGCGACGCTCGCGGGGCACGCGCTACTCCTGGTCTTCCTGGCGGTCCGGCCGGCGTACTTCGCGGCCCGCAAGTACCTGATCGTGGCGATGCGGAGCCTGTTGTGTGGGGGGGTGTGCTGGGGGGAGTGGTTCCACCTCCATCCCCGCTTCGGGCTTCTGGTGCCGGTGGCGTTCTTCATGCTGGTGATCGTGATGGCCGGGCTCTCCTACAGCCGCGGTGCCGTGGTGCTGGCGGGGATTCTGGTCATCGTGATCTACGCCGCCGTCACGCTCCTCGGGCCGGAGTGGCCCTTGAGCCTCCGGGCCACCGGCCTGGCCGCGCAGGTCTTCATCGCCGTCACGCTGGTGACCTTCCGGATCGTCTCGTCGATGCGTGCCATGGCCGGCGAGGCCGTGGTGAACGAGCGCATGAGCCGGTTCTTCTCCCCCGAGATCGCCGCCCGGATCGCCACGGAGCCCGAGCTCGCCGTGCGCGCCGCGGAGTGCCGGGTGACGGTGCTCTTCAGCGACATCAGCGGCTTCACGGCGATGGCCTCGCGGATGCCGCCACAGGAGGTGGTGGACCTGCTCAACGCCTACTTCCCGCAGATGGTGGAGATCGTGCTGCGCCACGGCGGCACGCTGGAGAAGTTCGTGGGGGACGCGCTCCTGGCGGTGTGGGGCGCGCCGGTGGGGCGGCCCGACGACGCCGAGCGGGCGGTGACGGCGGCCGTCGAGATGCAGGCGGCGCTCGAGCGATTCAACGCGCCGCGCGTGGCGGCGGGGGCAACGCCGATCCGCGTCCACGTGGGGATCGCCTCCTGGCAGGCGGCGGCCGGCTACATCGGCACCGACCGCTACATCCAGTACGCGGTCATCGGCGACACCACGAACGTCGCCAGCCGGATCTGCTCCGCCGCCGGGCCCGGCGAGATCCTCGTCGGCGCCGAGACCCGCGCCCTCATGCCGGCCGACGCCTTCGCGCTCGACGAGGTGCCCCCGATCGTCGCCAAGGGGAAGGATCGGCCCCTCGAGGTCTTCCGGGTGCGCTCCCGCGCGTGATCCGGCGCGGCCGGCCGCCGGAAGGGCCGGCGGCGGCGACGTGCGACCACGGCGCGGGCCTGCCGTGCGCGTGGACAAGCGCCCCCGGATCGGCCACACTCGACACGAATCCCTTCCCGAGGAGCGCCCCATGACCGCCTGGCCCGTGCATGCCCGGATCGACGGCCCGATCGTGATGATCGGCTTCGGCTCGATCGGCCGCGGCACGCTGCCGCTCATCGAGCGGCATTTCGACTTCGACCGCTCGCGCCTGGTGGTGATCGACCCGGACGACCGCGACAAGGCCATCCTCGACCGCCACGGCGTGCGCTTCATCCACGAGGCGGTGACGCGCGACCGCTACCGGGAGCAGCTCACGCCGCTGCTCACCTCCGGCGGGCGGGGATTCTGCGTCAACCTCTCGGTCGACACCTCCTCGCTCGACATCATGCGCCTCTGCCGCGAGCTCGGCAGCCTGTACATCGACACCGTCGTCGAGCCCTGGCCGGGCTTCTACTTCGACCGCTCCGCCCATCCCGAGGCGCGCACCAACAACGCCCTCCGGGCCACGGTCCGCGACGAGAAGGCGGCCCGCCCCGGCGGCACCACCGCCGTCTCCTGCTGCGGCGCCAACCCCGGCATGGTGTCGTGGTTCGTGAAGCAGGCGCTGGTGGACCTGGCGGCCGGGTGCGGACGGCGCGTGGCCACCCCCGCGCCGCACGACCCGGCCGGCTGGGCCCGGCTGATGCGCGATCTCGGCGTGAAGGGGATCCACATCGCCGAGCGCGACACGCAGCGATCGAAGCAGCCCAAGCCCCCCAACGTGTTCGTGAACACCTGGAGCGTGGAGGGCTTCCTCTCCGAGGGGCTGCAGCCGGCGGAGATGGGCTGGGGGACGCACGAGAAATGGCTCCCCGAGAACGCGCGCCTGCAGACGATCGGCTCGCGCGCCGGGGCCTACATCCTCCAGCCCGGCGCCAACACGCGCGTGCGCTCCTGGTGCCCGACGCCGGGCGCGCAGTACGGCTTCCTCGTCACCCACAACGAGTCGATCTCGATCGCCGATTCATTCACGATCCGCGAGGGGGACCGGGTCGTGTACCGGCCCACCTGCCACTACGCCTACCATCCCGCCGACGACACGGTGCTCTCGCTCCACGAGCTCTTCGGGCGGGCCGGCGTGCGCCAGGAGCGGATCCACATCCTCGACGAGACGGAGATCGTCGACGGGATCGACGAGCTCGGTGTGCTCCTCTACGGCCACGAGAAGAACGCCTACTGGTACGGCTCGCGGCTCTCGATCGAGGAGACCCGCGCCCTCGCCCCCTACCAGAACGCCACCGGCCTGCAGGTGTCGTCGGCGGTGCTGGCGGGGATGGTGTGGGCCCTGGAGAACCCCGAGGCGGGCATCGTCGAGGCCGACGAGATGGACTTCTACCGCTGCCTCGAGATCCAGCGGCCGTACCTCGGCCCGGTGACGGGGCACTACACCGACTGGACGCCCCTCACCGACCGGCCGGGGCTGTTCCCAGAGTCGATCGACGCCGACGATCCCTGGCAGTTCCGCAACGTCCTCGTGCACTGAGGGGCGCTGCTGGCCGCCCCATGCAGGTGGGGCTCGACGTGAGCCGGTACGCGACCGAATGGAGCCTCCCCCGCATCCCCGGCACCGACGCCTTCATCGTCCACACGCGGATGGCGCTGCGATTCTGAGCGGGCGGGCCGGCGGCGGTGCCCCGTCCGTCGATCACCGCGGCGCTCGGGCCGCGGCGCGGATCCGGGTCGCCCGCGCCTCGGCCTCGTCGGCCAGCGCGTCGCGATCGGTCTTCCGGTACAGCGTCGCCAGGTTCTCGAGGATCTCCGCCACGAGCGGGTGGTCCGGGCCGAGGGCACGCTCGCGGATGGCGAGCGCGCGCTCGTACAGCGGCTCGGCCCGGGCGTGGTCGCCCTGCCCGACGCGGAGCGAGGCGAGGTTGTTGAGGCTCTGGGACGTATCGGGATGGTCGGGGCCG
>CAISKG010000586.1 GCA_903885855.1 uncultured Planctomycetaceae bacterium | reverse complement strand
CCTTGTCCTCCCAGGTGTGCCAGATGAACAGCGGAGGGACGTTCCCGTGGGCGGCCAGTTCACCGGAGAGTTCCCGGGCCGTCGCCTCGTCGGGCGACTCACCGAGCAGGTTCTTCCGCGAGCCCGCGTGCGTCTTCTCCGGCAGCATGCTCACCACCGGGTAGCAGAGGATGCCGATGCGGGGTCGGGCCGACATGCGGTCGACCGGATCGGCGGCCTGCGGATCCCCGGCGGTGGCGTGGATGCAGGCCGTCAGGGCGAGGTGCCCGCCGGCGGAACTGCCCATCACGCCCACGCGGTCGGGATCGACGTGGAACCGCTCGTGGCCGTGCCGCACCAGCCGGAGCGCCCGCGAGACGTCGCCGAGCATCACCGGGTGACGATAGCCCTTGCTGCCGAGCCGGTAGCGGAGCACGAATGCGGAGATGCCCTGCGCGTTGAGCCACTTGGCGTAGTCGCTCCCCTCGTGGTCGGCGAGCGCGCCGTAGCCGCCGCCGGGGCAGATCACGACCGCCGCGGACGGCGTTGACTGCCTCGCCGACGGCCACCACGCGACGACCGGGATGTCGTGGTCGGCGGTGCCCCGCGCGGCGGGCGCGTCGCCTTCCCAGAGCCGGATCGTCTCGGCGGGACCGGTGGCCATCATGGCCGGGGCGTCGTCCCCGCGGGCGGTGGCGACGGCCGCGATCACGACGAGGGCGGCGAGCGATCGGAACACCGGCATGGCTGGTCTCCGCGAGGGTGGAACGGCCGCCATGATACGGCACGGCATCGCGCCGGCCTACCGGCGGGCGATGGCCTGGATGTTGAGCGGGTCGGCCGGATCGAGCGGCGCGAGCCGCTGGCAGACCTCGAGGGCCGCCCGTTTTCGGCCGAGCTCCATCAGCGAGTGCACGAGCCCCTTCGCCGCCTGGAAGAATGGCTTGTTGGCGTCGAGGTCGTAGGGCAGTGGTGCCGGCGCGGCCGCGGCGTCGAGCGCGCGGATGCCGAGTTCGTAGGCGCGGCCGAAGTGTCCGCGGGCGAGCTTGACGTCGTCGGCCTCCAGCGCGATCAGGCCGAGCTGCACGTGCGCCTCGAGGAAGTCGGGGCACTCCGAGAGGAGCCAGACCAGCTCGTCGTGGGCGATGTCCGTCTCGCCCGCCTCGACCATCGCCTCCACCTCCTCGATGTCCTCCTTCCGCCTGCGGCTGCAGCGTGGGTGGACGAACTCCCAGGCCGTCCCCGCGGCCGTGTCGCGGCGGGCGACAGCGAGTTTCTCCTTGCCGCCACGGCCGCCCCCGCGCCGGCCCGGTCCACGCTGGTGTCGCTCGTCGCCCATCGCCTGCCGATCCGCGTTCGGAAACCACGCACTACACTGCCGTCGGTTTGACTCCACGCAGCGGGAGAGTGCAAGTGTCGCGGGTTCGGAAGGCCGCCGGGGATCGCCCGTCGACCGGCGCGGCGGCGGGCGGCGGGATCGCGGATCCGGCCGGCGTGCGACGGCGGCTGGTGCGGTGGTACGCCCGGGCCAAACGCGACCTGCCGTGGCGGCGAGCCCGCGATCCGTACGCCGTCTGGGTGAGCGAGGTGATGCTCCAGCAGACGCAGGTGGAGCGGGTGAAGGACTACTTCGCCCGGTTCCTTCGCCGCTTTCCCGCGGTGGGCGATCTCGCCCGGGCCCGCGAGGCCGAGGTGCTCAAGCTCTGGGAGGGTCTGGGCTACTACCGTCGCGCACGGCAGCTCCACGCCGCCGCCAAGGCGGTCGTGGCCGAGCACGACGGCGTGTTTCCGGCGTCACTCGAGGGCCTGCGGTCGCTGCCCGGCATCGGCCGCTACACCGCCGGCGCCATCGCGTCGATCGCCTTCGACCTGCCGGCGGCGATCGTCGAGGCCAACTCCCGTCGCGTGCTGGCCCGGCTCGCCGGGCACGAGCGGCCCGTGGGGGGCGCGGGCGACGAGCCGATCTGGGCGATCGCCGAGGCCCTCGTGCCGCGCCGTGGGGCGGGCGTGTTCAACCAGGCGCTGATGGATCTCGGCGCCGCGATCTGCACGCCCACCCGGCCGGTCTGCGGCCGCTGCCCGCTGTCGGGCGACTGCATCGCGCATACCGCAGGCCGCGAGGATGCGATCCCGGTGATGGTGGCGCCGCGGGCCACGAAGGAGATCCGTGAGACGGCGGTCGTGACGCGGCACGGCGACCGCGTGCTCGTCGTCCGCCGGGGGCCGGGCGAATGGTGGGAGGGGCTCTGGGATTTTCCTCGGGAGCCGCGCGGGGCGCGGGGGCGGGTGGTCGGCGACGTGCGGTATGGCGTCACCCATCACCGGATCAAGTGCACGGTGGT
>CAISKG010000585.1 GCA_903885855.1 uncultured Planctomycetaceae bacterium | reverse complement strand
GGCCTCGACGTCTTCATCCTCGACTGCCTCCGCCCCGCGCGCCACCCGACGCATTTTTCATTGGAGGAGTCGCTCGCCGTGGCCGCGCGCGTGCAGGCCAAGCGCACGATTCTCGTGCACCTGGGGCACGAGCTCGACCACGCGGCGACGACCGCCGCGCTGCCGCCGGGCGTCGAGCTGGCCTACGACGGCCTGGTGGTGCCGCTCGTGGGGGTGTGAGACGCGGGGCCCGCGGGGCAGCGTCACACGGGCGGCCGCGGCCGTCGACGCAAGGATTCCCGCGGGCGCCGCGATCGTGTCATTCCTCATGGCGGCGGAACGCCAGGTGGGAATGCGGCCCAGGGGCCGGAGCGCGACGGCGCGGCGAATTGTTATCCCCGTGTGACGTTCGTGTGACCATGGCGCGAGAACGATCGCGGCTGACGTGCATTCGGCACGGCTGCGGCGGGCGCATGCCGCGCCGTCGCGCGTGATGCTGAACGCGCGGGATCGAGGCGGCGCGTTTTCACGCAAAACACACTTTGATCCCGACCGCGGATCCCCATACTGGCGGCGCGGATGGGGACGTGGGGCGACGTGCGTGGCTCCGCGCGGGAGGTCCGGATGCTGTTCTTCCCGGGACACGACAACCAGGAGGGGAAACGATGAACGCGAAGGCATCGCTGCGGCGGCACGGGGCGATCGAGCGGCGGATCCGTCGTGCCGCGTGGTTGGGCACCGCGGCGGCCATCGTCGCCGCCACCATCGGAGGGATCGCTGCGGCGCAGTCCACGATCACGCAATGGACGTTCGAAGGCGACGTGTTGACGCCGGCCACCGGCTCCGGCACCGCCGGGCTGCTGGGCACCGCCACCGGCTCGTTCGCGAGCGGCAGCGGCGGCGGCCGGGCCTGGAACACCACCACCTACGCCGCACAGTCCACCAACAGCGGCACGGTCGGTGTGCAGTTCCTGTTCGGGACGACAGGCTACAAGGATCTGTCGTTCTCGTTCAATCATCGCGCCTCGGGCACGGCCTCACGGTGGTCGCAGATCGACTACACGCTCGACGGCGGCACCAACTGGACCACGGGCTTCTGGAACAACAACGGCGGCCTCACGCCGCACGACACCTTCCACAGCTTCAACGTCGACTTCACGGGGGTACCGGCGCCAACGACAACGCCAACTTCGGCCTCCGCATCGTGTCGATCTTCTCGCCCCAGGCCTTCGACCAGAACAGCACCCTGGCGCCCTTCGCCGCCAACACCGCGTACATGCGCGCCAACGCCGCCGCCGTCTACTCGCCATCCACGAGCACGGCCACGGGCGACTACGGCACCACCGGCACCTGGCGCTTCGACAACGTGACGCTCAGCGGCTTCGTGCAGGGGGCCAAGAACATCAGTTGGAACACCACCGACGGTGCGTGGAACACCAGCGACGCCAATTGGACCGGGGGCGGGTCGATCTTCGCCGAGGGTGACAACGTGACATTCGCCGGTGCCGCGGGCGGCACGGTGACGGTGGACGCGGCAGGTGTCGCGCCCGGCAGCACGACGGTGAGCGCGGCGGCCGGCACGTACACCTTCGCAGGCGGGGCGATCGGCGGCACGGGGGCGCTGGTCAAGTCGGGCGCCGGGACGGTGGCCCTGACCGCGACCAATACGTTCGCCGGAGGCACCACGATCGACGGAGGCGTGCTCTCCGTCGACGGGGCCGACCGCCTCGGATCGGGCGCGGTGGCGATCGGTGGAGGCACCCTGCGCAGCGTGGCCGGCGGCGACCTTTCGCTCGCCAACGCCTTGTCGGTGGCCGCCGCGGGCGGCACGATCGACACCGGTGCCGCCAACGTGTCGCTCCTCGGCGGCGCGTCGCTGGCGGGCACGCTCACCAAGACCGGCGCCGGCACTCTCGTCCTCGACACCGCGACGGTCACCACCGGGGGCTTCGACGTGGCGGCCGGCACGCTGCAGATCGGGGCGAGCGCGGCGAGCGTCGGCACGCTCAATCTGGCCGCCGCGAACAGCCTCACCGGTGATCTGGTGATCCGCGGCGTGCAGCGGGTGAACGTCAACGCCGGTGGGTCGGTCTCCGGGAGTGGGGCCATGCAGTTCGCCGCCTCGGGCGCGCTGCTGAGTCAAGCGACGGGCAACGCGGGTGGCGCCGTCGCCGCATCGATCGAGCTCAATTCCACCGGGATCGCGTTCACCCCCGGTGTCCTGTCCACCGGCTCGTATACACCGGCCTCGTTCACCACGACGATCGGTGCCACGACCGGGGGTGCTCTGGCCATCTCGGGACCGATCTCCGGCGATTCCGACGTCAACATCTCCAACAACTCCTCGACGGGCGGCGGCCGCGGGCTCTTGGTCCTCTCCGGTCAGAGCACGTACGCGGGCAACACGATCATCGATGCCAATACCCCGGACAACGCCGCGAACGTGCGGCTGGGCGTCGCGAACGCCCTCCCCGTGACCGGCGGCCTGATCTACGGCACGCGCACGGGTGTCGGGGCGGCCGTGCTCGATCTCGACGGCTTCGACCAGACGGTGGCCTTCGTCGCCGACGGACCGCAGTTCGTGGCCGGATCCAAGTTCCTCACGATCACGAACCTCGGCACCAGCGACTCGACGTTCACGATCGGCGGCGCGAGTTCCGCGACCTTCGGTGGCGTGTTGACCAACGGAGCCGGGGCGTTGCTGCACCTCGCCAAGGACGGAGCGGGCACGCAGACGCTCACGGGTGCCCACACCTACGGTGGCACCACGGACATCCTCGCGGGATCGCTGGTGGTCGAGGGCTCGTTGGCGAGCACCATGCTCGTCGACGTGCGGTCCGGGGCGGCCATCGGCGGCGCCGGCGTCATCGCCGGCAGCCTGTTGTTCCGCGACGGCTCCGATCTGCTGTTCGACGTGGCCAACACGCTGATCGTGGACGGTGCGAGTGTTTCCTTCGAGAACTTCGGGGTCACCAACCTGCGGGGCTTCGGCACTTCGGTCCCGGACGGTACCTACACGCTGCTGGCGGGTTTCGCGAACATCGACACCACCAATCTCCGCAACTTCGGCGTCGCCAACGCGTACTCCCTCGGCGACGGCCGCCACGCGTTTTTCACCGGCGGTGATCTGGTGCTGCACGTCACCGCCGTGCCGGAGCCCAGTGCGGTGGTGCTGGCCGCCCTCGGCATGGCTATCGTGTCGGCCCGGGCATTCTCCCGGCGCCGCCGTTGACGCGGCCCGGCGGGCCACGCCGCCGGCCGCCCATCGGGCCGCTCGCCCAGCCGCGCCTCACGCCGCCGGCGGGTCGCCGGGCTCGGTGTCGCCGCTGGCCAGGTCGAGGCGGCGCAGGCGGAGGGCGTTGGCGATCACCGACAGCGAGCTGTCCGTCATCGCCGCCGCGGCGAGCATCGGGCTCGTGACGTGGCCGATCCAGGGATGGAGCACCCCCGCCGCCACCGGGATCGCGAGGCAGTTGTAGAGGAAGGCCAGGAGGAGGTTCTGCCGCACGTTCCCCATCGTCGCCCGCGCGAGCGTCACCGCCCGCGGCACCGCCGAGAGCCCGCCGGAGAGGAGCGTCACGTCGGCCGTCTCGAGGGCCACGTCGGCGCCGCTGCCCATCGCGATCCCCACGTCGGCCGCCGCCAGCGCCGGGGCGTCGTTGATGCCGTCCCCCACGAAGACCACGCTCCCGGCGCCGCGCAGGTCGTCGCGGAGCCGGGCCACGCGCTCGGCCTTCGCCTCCGGCGACATGCCCCCCTCGGCCCGCTCGATCCCCACCAGCCGCGCCATGTGGCGGGCCGCCTGGGGCGTGTCGCCGGAGAGCATCTCCACCACGATCCCCGCGCGCGAGAGCCCCTCCACCACCCCCGCCGCCTCCGGCCGGGGCGGATCGGAGACCTCGAAGAAGCCGGCGAAGCGGCCGTCGACCGACACCGCCACGATCCCCGCCCCGCTCTCCCGGGCGCGCTCGAGGGCCTCGGCCGCGGCCGCGGGGAGCGCCGCCGCCGGATCGATGCCGCGCTGGCGAAGGAAGGTCTCGCTCCCCGCCGCCACCTCGCGGCCGGCCACCCGCCCCACGATGCCGCGGCCCACCATCGCCACGGCGTCCTGCACCGGCTCCGGCGGCAGGCGCGCCTCCGCGGCCAGCCGCGTGAAGGCCCGGGCGAGGGGATGCTCGCTGGCCCCCTCGAGGCTCGCGGTGTGGAGGATGAGGGAGGCGAGCGCCGGTCCCGGGGCCAGGAGCGCCGGGCCGCGGGCGACCTCGGCACCCCCCTCGGCGATCGCCGTGGCCGCCTCGATGCGCGGCTGGCCGATGGAGAGCGTGCCGGTCTTGTCGAGCACGAGCGTGCGCACGCGCGAGAGCTTCTCCATGGCGTCGGCGCTGCGCACCAGGATCCCGGCGGAGGCGCCGCGGCCGATCGCCACCGTCATCGAGAGGGGCGTCGCCAGCCCCAGCGCGCAGGGGCAGGCGATCACCAGCACGCTCACCGCCGAGAGCAGGCCCAACGCCAGGCGCGGCTCCGGGCCGAAGGCCGCCCACCCCAGGAACGTGGCCAGCGCCACCACCAGCACCGCCGGCACGAAGAACGTGGAGATGCGGTCGGCGAGGCGCTCGATCGGGGCCCGGCGCGCGTGCGCCTCGCGCACCAGCCGCGCGATCCGGGCCACGAGCGCCTCGTGCGGCTCGACGAGCGCCTCCACGACGATCGATCCGGTGCCGTTGATCGCCCCGCCGAGGACGCGGTCGCCGGGCACGCGCGCCACCGGCATGGGCTCCCCCGTGAGCAGCGCCTCGTCGCAGGTCGTCTCCCCCTCGAGCACCGTGGCGTCGGTGGGGATCCGGCCGCCGGGTCGGACGCGCAGCCGGTCGCCGCGCCGCACCGTCGCCAGGGGCACGATCCGGCCGTCGAGGGCATGCTCGGCCGTCGGCGGGGAGAGGTCGAGGAGGGCCCGGATGGCCGCGGTGGTGCCGCGGCGGGCGCGCGACTCGAGCCACTGGCCGACGAGCACGAGCACCACGATCATCCCCACCGACTCGAAGAACACCGCCACGCTGCCGTCGGGGCGCCGGAAGGCGGCCGGGAAGGCCCCCGGGGCGAGCGTGGCCACCACGCTCACGCCCCAGGCCACGAGCACCCCCAGCGCGATCAGCGAGAACATCCCCGGCCGGCCGCGCCGGAATCCCTCGAGGCCGCCGGCGAGGATCGGGCGGCCGCCCCAGAAGAGGATCGGCGTCGCCAGGAGCAGTTGCAGCCAGTTGCCCGCGGTGCCGCCGGCGATGCGCACGAGACCGGCGAGGATGCCTCCCGAGGCGTCGTGCGCCGCGCCGTGCGCGGCCATGCCCGCCATCGCCACCGCCATCAGCACCGCGGCGAGGATCGCGCACACGACGGTGCGGCGGCGGAGGGCGGCGGCCTCGTCGGCGGCGCCGGCCGGCTGCCCCACCGGCTCGAGCGCCATGCCGCACACCGGGCAGGGGCCCGGCTCGGGCGCCGTCACCTGCGGATGCATCGGGCAGGTCCAGCCGAAGGACCCGGCCTCGGGCTTCGCGCAGCACGGCTTGGGCCCCGCCGGAGCCGTGGGGGGAGCCTCCCCCGCGCAGCAGTCGCGCACCGGCCCTGCCGCGGGGGGCCCCGCGGGGGCGACCGCCGCCGCGTCGAGCACCACGAGCGCCGGGAAGCCGCCGCGCGGGGGCGCTGC
>CAISKG010000584.1 GCA_903885855.1 uncultured Planctomycetaceae bacterium | reverse complement strand
TTCAAGGCCTCGACCTGGGAAGGGGGGATCCGCGTGCCCTTCGTGCTCCGCTGGCCCGGCCGGCTCCCCGCGGGCACGACCTACGACGCCCCGGTGATCCAGCTCGACATCTTCCCCACGGCGCTGGCGGCCGCCGGGGTCGAGCCCCCCGCCGGCGTGTCCCTCGACGGCGTCGATCTTCTCCCCCACCTCACCGGCGCGGTCGCCGCGCCGCCGCACGAGCGCCTGCTGTGGCGCTTCGGCACGCAGTGGGCGATCCGGGAGGGGGATTGGAAGCTCGTCCTCGGCCGGGGCGCGGCGGCGCCGATCCTCGTGAACCTGGCGAGCGATCCGGGCGAGACGACCGACCTCTCCGATCGCCATCCCGACACGCGGCAGGCCCTGGAGGCGGCGTGGCGCCGGTGGGACGCCGGGCTCGTGGCGCCGCGCTGGCCCGATCGCGCCGCCGCGAAGCGCGCGCCGGCCGCGGTTCCCCCGCGCGGCGGCGCGGGGTGAGCGGCGTGCCGCGCGGGCCCGCCGCGCGCGATTTTTTACAGGCCGGGCTTCGTCAATGATCAACGCCGCGCGCGCGAAGCACGATTGCCTCGCGGCTCATGCGCGCGTATTCTCATCGTGCAGTCGGTGTGATGGTCGACCTTCGACGGTCCCCACGCCGGACGTCCCGACGGCCGCTTCCGACACGCGGCCGACATCCCTTCCGGACGCGCCGTGATGCCTCCCTCGACATTCCGTTCCAGGCGTCGCTCGAGACCATTTCAGGACACGCATGTCCTTGTTTCTGCGCCGGCCCTCGTCGCGGCCACACTCGTGATCGCCGCCGGCTGCTCGCGCCTTCCCGACGCCGCCTACACGCTGCGGACCGACGTCGAGAAGCTCGAGTTGCCGGAGAAGCACGTCCGACAGATCTCCGACTACCTGGCCGCCTACCACGGCGCGCCGGCGAGCCCGCGACGGGCGCTGCCACAGGCGCCCGCGGAGGAGGATGCTTCCCCCGCCGCCGGCGCCGACGAGGCATCCGAGCCCGCCGATGGCGGGGCGGGCAAGGCGGGGGTGGACGCCATTCCGCGCGACGACAAGCCGGGCTACGACCGCCTCCATCTGGCGCACGGCCGCGACGTCTACCTGCGGCAGTGCGCCGGCTGCCACGGCACCAGCGGCGACGGCAAGGGGCCGGCCGCCGCGCATCTGGTGCCGCCGCCGCGCGACTACCGCAACGGCGTGTTCAAGTTCACGTCCACGCCGCGCGGCTCCAAGCCCCGGCGCGACGACCTGCGCCGGATCCTTGTCTACGGCGCGAAGGGAACGTCGATGCCCGCCTTCCGCTTCCTCCCCGACGAGGAGCGCGAGGCGGTGATCGACTACGTGCAGTCGCTCTCGGCCCGCGGTGAGCTGGAGATCGCGCTCATCCGCGAGGCCACGGACGAGCTTGTGGAGGAGGACGACTTCGATCCCGAGCGCGTGGCGGAGTTCGTCACCGACATCGATCGTTCCTGGGCGCGGGCCGAAGACGAAATGGTGCGCCCCGTCACGGTCAATCCCGCCCGCACGCCCGAGACCGTCCGCGACGGCGCCCTGGCCTTCGCCGAAATGTCGTGCGTGAAGTGCCACAACCGGGACGCCGCCGGGAGCAAGTCGGCCGACGTCGGGCAGGACATCTGGGGGCGCACCGCCTACCCCGCCAACCTGGCGATGGGGATGCTCCACGGCGGCCGCCGGCCCGAGGACATCTACCGGCGCGTCTACTCCGGCATCAACGGCACCCCGATGCCGGCGTCGAAGGATCCCAACTCCGCCGCCGGCGAGACCGCCGAGGCACGCTCGGAGCGGATCTGGCACCTGGTGCACTTCGTCACCGCGGTGATCGAGAACAACGGCATCCCCGCGGCCGAGCAGGAGGTGATCGACGAGGCGATGCGGAAGGCGGCGCCGGCCGCCGCGGCCCCCGCCTCCGACGGTGCCGCCGCACGGTCGCCGGCCCCCGCAGACACCGCCGCGGCGCTGGCGGCGGGCCCGGCCGCCGCACCGGCAACAGGACCACGACCATGAGCGAGACGCTGACCTCGAAACGCGCCCGGCTGGCCGAGTTGCGCGCGGAGACGGCCCGGATCGAAGCGGAACTCGACGCCGCCGTCGACGCCGGCCTCGGCGAGGGCGGCATCGCGCCCCGCGACTGGGCCCACAGCGGTTACTACCTCACCTACTACGCCACCTCCGGCTTCTTCCTCGGGATGCTGGGGGCGATTTCGAGCCTGATGTTCAACATCATCGGCGCCACGCTCGCCGGGAAGGATCCCCTCCAGCTGATCCGCGTCTACCTGACCTTCGGCCTGGGGGCGAAGGCGCTCGATCCCGCCTTCGACGACAACCTCGCCCTGGCGATGGGCTGCGTGCTGTACATCGCCACCGGGATGCTGCTCGGCGTGGTGTTCCAGGTGATCCTGGGGCGCTACGCATCCAAGGCGGGGCTCCCCGGGCGGCTGTTGTGGGCCAGTGCCATCGCGGTGGCGGTGTGGCTGGTCAACTTCTACGGCCTCATCGCCTGGCTCCAGCCGCTGCTCTTCGGCGGACGGTGGATCGTCGACGACTCCCAGCTTCCCTGGTGGGTGGCGCTGGCGACCCACCTCGTGTTCGGTTGGACGATGGCCGTCACCTATCCCTGGGGCGAGTTCCGCCCCTACCGGCTGCAGACGGAGGCCCGATGACCCACGGCGCGTCCCCCACCGACCGCGCGGCAGCGCTGCCGACGCACGACGACCTCGTCGACGAGCGGATCGTGATCTGCTACTACGTCGCGGCGCTGTCGTTCCTCACGATCTCCATGATCGCCGGCCTGCTGATGGCGCTGCAGTTGGTGCATTGGTACCCCTTCAAGGGTGTGGAGCTGCTCTCGCCGGGCCGCTGGCGGATGATCCACACCAACGCCATCGCCTACGGCTTCCTCGCCAACGCCTTCCTCGGCACGCTCCACTGGGCCGTGCCCCGGCTCACCTTCCACACCGTCGCCAGCCGGGCGCTGTCGTGGTTCATTTTCGTCGCCTGGCAGGCGATCGTCCTGGCGACCGCCGTGGGGATCGTCGTCGGCCCCACCCTCCAGGACCGCCCCTGGCTGCTCGCCGCGGCCAAGGCCTGGCACCTGCCGATGAGCCTCGGTGCGCAGGGGCTGGAATGGGGGGAGACGCCCTTCTGGATCGATCCGGTGGCACTGGTGGGCCTGGCGCTGGTGGCGGTGAATTTCATGGTCCCCATCGGCCGCAGCCGGGGGCCGATGTACGTGTCGCTGTGGTACTTCATGGCGGCGTTCGTGTGGACCTTCCTCACCTACGCCATGGGTAACCTCCTCCCGGAGTACCGCGTCGCCGGCACGAGCGCCGGGGCCATCGGCGGGCTGTTCATCCACGACCTGGTGGGGCTGTTCGTGACCCCGCTCGGCTGGGGCCTGATGTACTACTTCGTGCCGATCCTGCTCAAGAAGCCGATCTGGAGCCACGGCCTGTCGCTCGTCGGCTTCTGGGGGCTGGCCTTCTTCTATCCCCTCCAGGGCATCCATCACTTTCTCTACACGCCGATCCCGATGTTCCTCCAGTACGGCGCGGTGATCTCGACGATCGCCGTGGAGCTGGTGGTGGCGACGGTGGTGATCAACTTTTTCGGCACGCTCTCCGGCCGCGGTCAGGCATTCTTCGACAACCTCCCCGTGCGCTACTTCTACACAGGGATGGTCTTCTACTTCATCACCTGCTTCCAGTGCGCCCTGCAGGTGACGCTCACCTTCCAGAAGCTGATCCATTTCACCGACTGGGTGGTCGGGCACGCCCATCTGGTGATGTTCGGCGTCTTCAGCCTGTGGCTGTTCGGGATCATGACCTACCTCTTCCCGCGCCTCCTGGGGCGGCCGTGGTGGAGCCGCAGCCTGTGCGAGTACCACTACTGGCTCTCGGCGGGGGGCCTGGCGGTGATGTTCCTCGACCTCACGCTGGCGGGGGTGTTTCAGGGGTACTACTGGGCCTCGCTCCAGCCCTGGGACGTCTCCACCAACGGCTCGCAGCCCTTCTGGATCACGCGCGTCTTCGCCGGGCTGGCGATGTTCGCCGGGCTGATCTGCTTCCTCGTCAACCTGTGGATGACGGCGCGCGGCGCCGAGGCCACCGATCCCCTCCCCGCGCGCGCCGCCGGGACCCCCGCGGCCTGACGCGCCCCCACGCCCCCGGAGCCGACGCATGTTCGAGAGCAAGTCCGGCATCTTTTTCATCGCCGGGATCGGCTTCTTCCTCCTCGCCTTCCTGGGCAACGGGGCGGTGCCGATGATCATGTACAAGGACCGCCACGAGGCGACCGCCGAGGAGGTGGTCAACAAGCGCGTGCTGGCGCAGTTCCGCGACCTCTCGGAGCGTTATCCGGAGGCCTTCGCCCGGGCCTTCGGCGAGCCGAGCGCCGAGGCCTGCGCGGAGGCCCTGCGGCTCGGGCGGCAGGTGTACATCGGCGAGGGCTGCTGGCACTGCCACAGCCAGTTCGTGCGGCCGGTGTCGAACGAATCGCGGCGCTTCGGGCCGGTGTCGCGGAGCGAGGAGTACGACAACGAACTGCAGCGGCCGGTGATGTTCGGGACGCGGCGCGTCGGCCCCGACCTGTCGCGCGAGGGGGGGCGGCGCGGCAACGATTGGCATGCCGTCCACTTCCACAAGCCGCGGGTGGTGTCGGTCGACTCCCCGATGCCGGAGTATCCCTGGTTCTTCGACGGCTCCCCCGACGCGCCGAACCGGCGCGGCTTCGCGATCATCACCTACGTGCAGTGGCTCGGGTCGTGGCTCGACGAATACCCCTACTACGAGGAATTGCCGGAGGTGCAGGGTGGCTCCTGAGACGCGCCGGGGCATGACCCGGATCCAGTCGCGGGTGACGGCGCTGATGGCCGTCGTCATCCTCCTCCCCAGCCTGTACGGCTTCGCGGGGAAGTTCCTCGAGTTCGTCCACATCTACCGCAGCGGCGGCGGGGGCGAGTTCGCCGTGGCGCCGATCCTCAATTACCTGCTGGCCAGCGCCGGCTTCTTCTGCATGCTCCTGTGGGCCGCCTGGAACGGGATGTTCCGCGACATGGAGCGGCCCAAAAACGAGTTCCTCGACAACGAATCCCGACTCGACGCCGGCGTGCGCGCGCCGCTGTTCCGCAGCCATCCCTGAGCCGTCGTCGTGTCGGCGCCGCCGGCCGCCCCGCCGCCCTCCCCACCTGCCCCGGAGCCACGCCATGCCCGAGAGCCACTCCGGTGCTCCCGAAGCGGAGCACCGTTTCCACGACTACACCGGCAACGACATCCCCTGGTACGTGCGCGCCATCTGGATCGGCTTCTGGGTGTTCGCCGTCACCTACACCATCCGCTACCTGCTGCCGGCGATGCAGCTCGAGCTCGTCCCGCGCCCCTGACCGTCGCCGGCACGGACCGGCGGGGAGGATCCCGTCCCCCGCTCCCTCCGCCCCATGCTTCCTCCCTCCGCCGCGCCCTCCGATTGCGATTACTGCGGCCTTCCCGTCGCCGGCGGGACCGCCGGAGACGGGCCGCGCTACTGCTGCCTCGGCTGCCGTTTCGCCGCCGGCATCACCGCGGCCCGCGGTGACGATGGCGAGGCGCGCTGGATGATGGCGCGGCTCGGCCTGGCGCTGTTCTTCACGATGAACGTGATGGTCTTCACGATGGTGCTCTGGTCGGCCCCGGAGGCCGACCCCGCCGGATCGGCCGCAGCGGCGCGTGTGTTCTACGATCTGGCGCGCCACGCCTGCCTGCTCTTTTCGGCGCCGGTGGTCCTGCTGCTCGGCGGGCCACTCCTCGCCGAGGCCGCCGACGAGGTGCGGCGCGGCCGGGGGGGCGTCGGCCTGCTCCTCATGCTGGGCGTGGGAGCGGCCCTGGCGATCTCCGTGCGGGCCACCTGGGCCGGCGAGGGGCACGTCTATTTCGAGGTCGCCTGCACGGTGCTCGTGGCGGTGACGCTCGGCCGCTGGCTCGAGGCCTCGGGGAAGCTGCGCACCACCGAGGCGCTGCGGTCCCTGCGCTCCCTGCTGCCCGACACCGTGCGGCGCGTGGACGGCGCCGGGGAGACGCGCGTGGCGCTGGCCTCGGTGGCCCTCGGCGACATGCTCCGCGTGCTCCCCGGAGAGCACGTCCCCACCGATGCGCGGATCGTGACCGGGCGGGCGGCGATCGACGAGCGCGCCGTCACCGGCGAGAGCGAGCCGGTGGAGAAGGGGCAGGGTGACGGTCTGTGGAGCGGGTCGCTCGATCTCGACGGCGAGTTGCTCGTCGAGGTGGTCGCGCCGCCGGGCGCCGGCACGCTCGAGCGGCTCATCGACGCGGTCACCGATGCCGCGCGGCGCGGGAGCCGCCGGCAGCGCCTGGCCGGGACGATCGCCGCCTGGTTCCTGCCGCTGGTCGTCGTCGTGGCCCTGGGAAGCCTGGCCTTCCACTGGCATCGGCGGGGGCCCGCGGCCGGGGTGCTCGCCGGCCTGGCGGTGGTGGTGGTGGCCTGCCCCTGCGCGCTGGGGCTGGCGACGCCGTTGGTGCTGTGGGCGGCCATCGGCCGCGCGGCGCGGCGGCAGATCCTGATCCGCGACGGCGACGCGCTCTTCCGGCTCGCCCGGGCGCGCACCTTCTGCTTCGACAAGACAGGCACGCTCACCACCGGGTCGCGCGTGGAGGGGGTGGAACGCGCGGCGGCCGCCGCGCGGCACGGCCTCGCCGACGACGCGGCGCTGGTCAGCCTGGCGGCGGGCCTGGCGACGGGGTCGACGCACGTCCATGCCCGCGCCGTGGTCGACGAGGCCCGGCGCCGCGGATGCGTTCCGGTGGCGCTGGCCGAGGTGCGCACCTTCCCCGGCCGCGGCGTGGAGGGCAGGCGCGGCGCCGACGCGGCTCCGGTGCGCCTCGGTAGCGGCACCTGGACCGGCGACGCGCCGGCCGACGGGCCCTGTGCGGTATCGACGCTGTGCGTCGCCGGCACGGTGGTCGGGCGCCTGCGCTTCGCCGAGACGGTGCGGCCGGAGGCCGCGGCGACCGCGGCGGCGCTCGCGGCGCGCGGAGCGCGGCTGGTCGTTCTCTCCGGCGACCGTCGGGGGCGAGTCGACGAGGTCGCCGCGGCCCTGGGGATGGCCGGCGAGGCACGCCTCCTGCCGGAGGAGAAGCTCGCGCGGATCGAGGCGCTCCGCGGCGACGGCGGCGTGGTGATGATCGGCGACGGGATCAACGACGCCCCGGCGCTGGCCGCGGCCGACGTCGGCGTGGCCCTGGGATGCGGGGCGGACGTCTCGCGCTGGTCGGCGGCCGTCTGCCTTCTGCGCGACGACCTCTCCGACCTCCCGTGGCTCGTCGACCTGGCGGCACGCAGCGAGCGCACGGTCCGCTGGAACCTGCTGTGGGCCTTCGCCTACAACGCGGCGCTCGTGCCCCTGGCGGCGGCGGGGCAGGTGCATCCGGCGCTGGCGGCCGCGGCGATGCTCGCCAGCAGCGTGTTGGTCGTGGCGGGATCGCTGCGGCTGGCCGACGACGGCGGCGCGGCCGTGGAGGAGGCGCGATGATGGAGTGGCCGCTGTTGGTCGCCTCCGGGATGCTCGGGTCGGCGCACTGTCTGGGGATGTGCGGGCCGCTGGCGCTGGCTTTGGGCACGGCCTCGCGCGGCTGGCGCACCAACGTGCTGCGCCAGTCGGCCTATTCCGCCGGCCGGCTGTTCACCTACGTGGTGCTGGGCGGGATCGCCGGATGCGCCGGGGCGCGTGCCGCACGCGGCCTCGAGGGCTGGGCCAACGTGCCGGCGCTGTTGGCGCTGGCGGCCGGGGGCCTGCTCGTCGTCCAGGGCCTGCTCGCCGCCGGAGTGCTGCGCCGCCGCGGCGTGGGAGGGGGCGCGTGCCCCGGGGGGGCGGCGTTCCGCGCGCTGCTGGCGTCGCGCGGGCTCGGTGACGCCTTCCTGGCCGGGCTGTTCACCGGCCTGCTCCCCTGCGGATTGCTCTACGGCATGGTGGCACTGGCCGCGGCCACGCACGATCTCCCGGCCGGCATGCTCACCATGGCGGCCTTCGGCCTGGGGACGGTGCCCGCGATGATGGCCGCCGGGATCGGCGGCACGCTTCTGGGGGTGGCCGCGCGGCGCCACCTCCACGCGGTCGCCGCCTGGTGCCTCGTGCTCACCGGCTGCGTGTCGATCGTGCGCGGGGCCGGATTCCTCGACCTCGGCACGGAGCCTCCCGGCTGCCCGCTGTGCGCGCCGCAGGGAGATGCCGCGCCGGCGGCCGCGGAGCCCGGATGAGCCGGGGTGTCAGGCTGGCGGGCGGATCGTGAGCACCGCCGCCGCCACCGGTGCCCCGACCGCGACGAGGAGCAGGATCAGGAGCCCGACCCCCCAGATCGTCTGCACGCCGTCGTCGACGCGGGCCTTGCGGTCGCCGCTCAATCGGCTGGCGAGCATCGTGCACACCCACGACCAGTGGAACATCACGTGGAGGAGGATGCCCGCTGCCAGGACGCCGAGCAGTCCGAACTGGATCCCGGCCCAGGCGTCGTAATCGAGTCCCCACAGCGACCACCCCGCCGCGCCCGGCCCCGGGGGGAAGACGAAGCGCACGATCAACGCCGCGAAGCACTCCGCCGCGAACAGGGCCAGCAGGAGAATGTCGAGGACGAGGTTGATGTCGTTCCAGGTCCATCCGTGCCGTGCCCTGCCAGCGGCGCCGGGCGTGGCGACGGCGGCCCCGGCCGCGCCGGCGCGGGAAGGGGGCGGCGCTGTGGTGGCGCCGGCATCGGAAGCGGGATCGGGCATGGCGGCGGTCGCAGCGGGGGACGCACCCGACGGCGTCGATTTCCCTCCGATTCTCCGCCGCGCATCGCGGGATCACAAGCGGGCCGTGCGCCAGGGGGCGGCGCGGCGCCATGCTACGATGCCCTCCCCCCCGGAGATCGAAACGATGCGCCTCCTCCATGCCGCGACGCCGCGGCGCCTCGCCCCGCTCGTCCTCCTCCTCGCCGTCGCCCTCGCGCCGGCGCCGGTCGCCGCGGCCGGCCCGTCGCGGCGCGTGCTCGTGTGCGGGCCGCGCACCGCGATCGTGACGATCACCGCCGAGGACGCCGACGGCCGCGTCGAATGGAGCCATCCGGCCAACACGCGCGAGGGCTGGGTGCTGCCCGGCGGTAACGTCCTGTTGGCGCTGTCGCGCGGCGACGGCGGCCCCGGCGGCGCGGCAGTGGAGATCGAGCGCGGCCGCGACGGCGCCCCCGACCGCGAGGTGTGGCGCTACGACGGCACGCAGGAGGAGATCAACAGCATCCAGAAGACCGCGGCGGGAACCTACGTCCTCACCGAGGCCGGCCCGAACCCGCGCCTCCTCGAGATCGGCGGCGACGGGACGGTGCTCGTCGAGTTTCCCCTGGGGTGCCAGCGCGGCAACGCCCACATGCAGACGCGCATGAGCCGCAAGCAGGCCGACGGCACCTACCTCTGCCCCCATCTCCTCGATTTCGCGATCGTGCGCTACGACTCCAGCGGCGCGCAGACCATGCGGATCGACACCCACGACCCCGCCGCGCCGGCGCTCGAGACCTGGCCCTTCACCGCGATCGCGCTGGAGGACGGCGGCATCCTCGCCGGACTGACCCACGGCCACCGGGTGGTGGAATACGGCCCCGACGGCGCCGTGCGCTGGCGGATCGACACCGCCGACGTCGACGGCGCGATCGCCGACGCCTGCGGCATCCAGCGCCTCCCGGGCGGCCACACGATGATCGCCAGCTACCACGTGGGGAAGCACGGCGAGCGGCTCGTCGAGGTCTCGCCGGAGAAGAAGGTGGTGTGGGCGTGGCGGGCCGACGTTCCGGCCGTCCATCACTTCCAGGTGCTGGCGGTGGACGGGGTGGAGGTGCCCTGGCCGCCGCTGCGCTGACGCCGGGGCGAGCCGGCGTTTCCGGGCGGCGCCACCGAGGTAAGATGAAGGGGAGCCGTCGGTCCGGTCCGGGCCGCGGTCGCCCGGGGCGCCGGGCGCGGTGCGCCAGGCTCGCGCCAGGCCCTCGCCAGCGCCGCGACGGGTCCCAGGAGCCCCGACCGTGTCACGTCGCCACCGCCCGCAGTGCCCCGCGGCGATCCGCGCGGCCGCCGCCCCGATCGTCGCCCTGACCGTCACCCTGATCGTCGCCCTGCCCCCGGCCGCGCCGGCCGTCGCGGAGCAGCCAAGCGCCGCCGACCTCGAATTTTTCGAGGCCCGCGTCCGGCCGCTCCTGGTGGCGCACTGTGCCGAGTGCCACACGCGGAAGGCGGGGGAGCCGGAGGGGAATCTGTCGTTCGACTCCCGGGCCGACGCCCTCGGCCACGAGGGGCTGGCCGTCCCGGGGAAGCCCGACGAGAGCCTGCTCGTGGGCGTGGTGCGCTACGACGGCAAGCTGCAGATGCCCCCGGACGGCAAGCTGCCGCCGGAGGCGGTCGCGACGCTCGAGGAATGGGTGCGGCGCGGCCTCCCCTGGCCCGACGACGGCGCCGCCGGCGCGGTGGGGGATTTCGACATCGAGGTCCGCCGCGCCGACCACTGGTGCTGGCAGCCGCCGCGCCGCGAGGCGCCGCCGGCGGTGGGCGACGCCACCTGGTGCCGCAGCGACATCGACCGCTTCGTGCTCGCGCGCCTCGAGGCGGCCGGGCTCGCCCCGGCGCCGGAGGCGCCGCGGGCCCGGCTCGTGCGCCGGGCGGCGGAACTGCTCACCGGCCTGCCGGCCGACCCCGCCGACGTGGAACGGGTCGCCGCCGATCCCGATCCCCTCGCCTGGGAGCGCTACGTCGACGGGCTGCTCGCCTCCCCCCACTTCGGCGAGCGCTTCGCGCGGCACTGGCTCGACGTCGTGCGCTACGGCGAGACGCGCGGCCATGAATTCGACTTTCCCATCCCCAACGCCTGGCGCTACCGCGACTGGGTGATCGAGGCCATCAACGCCGATCTCCCCTACGACCAGTTCGTGCGCGAGCAGATCGCCGGCGATCTGCTGCCCGAGCCGCGCCTCGACGCGGCCGGCGCCGACCGCTCGGTGGTCGGCACGGGCTTCTGGTACCTCGGCGAGGAGATCCACTCGCCGGTCGACATCGCCCAGGATTCCGCCGACCGCACCGACAACCGGGTCGACACCTTCGGCAAGGCCTTCCTGGGGATGGCGCTGGGCTGTGCGCGCTGCCACGACCACAAGTTCGACGCCGTCTCCAAGGAGGACTACTACGCCATCGCGGGAACGCTCGTCTCCAGCAGCTACCGCCAGGTGCCCTTCGAGACGCTGGGGGCCAACCGGGCGGTCGCCGCGAGGCTGGCCGAGCACGACGCCGTCTACACCGCGGCGCGTGGCGCTCGAGATCGAGTCCCTCGCCGCCGAGCTCCTCCTCCGCGACCCGAAGGCCCAGC
>CAISKG010000583.1 GCA_903885855.1 uncultured Planctomycetaceae bacterium | reverse complement strand
GGCGGGCCCGGGGGCTGGGCCAGGGCCGCCGCGCAGGTGGCGGCCACGAGCAGGGTGACGAGCCCCCGGGCCGCGCGGAGGAGGGGGGCTGAGCGCGGCAGGCTCATTCGGGCAGTTCCCTGAGGCGGACGTCGCGGAACTCGGCCCACATCGGACGGCCCGCGTGGAGCTGCAGCGCGAGGACGCCCTCGCGGAGCGCCAGGGCGGGGTCGTCGGTGAAGTCGAGGATCAGGCGGTCGTTGAGGTAGTGGCGGAGGCGCGTCCCCTCGGCGACGATCACCACGTCGTTCCAGTCGTCGAGGCGGAAGAGCGTCGACCAGGCCTCCTGGTCGACGAGCGTTCCGTCGACCTGCTTGGCGCCGTCGGCCCAGCGGGCGCGCTCCCCGACCAGGCAGATCCGCCCGCGCTTCCCCCCCTCGTCGTAGATGAAGCCGGCGACGTTGGGGAAGTCGCGTTCGTTGCGCACCTCGTGCTGGTAGCCGCGCACCACCCAGGGATTGGGGGCCGAGCCGTCGGTGACGTGGCGCGAGCGGTACTGGATGCCAGAGTTGTTGTCGGCGGTGCAGCGGAAGGAGAGGCGCAGCTCGAAGTCGCGGAGCGTGCCCTCCTGCCAGACGAGGAAGGTGTTGCCCTTGGCCGGGACCGCGGCCGTCGTCTCGCCGCGGATCACGCCGTCGCGCACGCTCCACATCCGCTCGTCGCCGCTCCAGCCGGCGAGGTCGCGGCCGTTGAAGATCCGCCGCATGCCAGGCATCTCGGGCGGAGCGCCCTCCGCCGCCGCCGGCGCGAGGGCCGGGTCGTCGGCCGTCGCGCGGCTGGCCGGGGAGCCGAGGACGAGCGCCGCGACGGAGAGGCAGAGGAACGGCAGGTTCGTCGGGACGCGCATGAGGAGGGCCGGAGCGACGGTACGAGAATCCCCACCCGGAAGGCTCCACAGGATAAACGAAATCGTGGGCCCGCAAGCGGGCCCCGGGAGCGCCGCGACCGGGCCGCTTCCCCGGGCGCGGCCGACGGGCGGATTGGTAGACTCCCGGCCGCCGCGGGCGGTTCGTCCGCAGGGGGGGGCGGGGTGACGGTGCGGTCGAGTCCGTCGCGGCTCCGGGCCCCCGACGGCGTGATGAGCCCGACGGCGTCATGAGCCCGACAGCGTCCTGAGGAGGATCACGGCGATGGCCGAGACAGCGCGGCGATGGCGCGGGATGGGATGCGTGGCGGCCGTCGCCGCCTGCCTCGTCGCGGGCGCCCCGGGGGGCCGCGCGGAGGATTTCCTCCCCGTCGACGGCGTGGAACTCCAGCCCCTCCTCTCGGCGACGGGCCGGCTCGTCGAAGCGCTCGACGTCGTCGGTGCGCCGCTGGACGCCGACGCGCGGCGGGCCCTCGCCGAGGCCGGCCGCGACGGCGACGCCGCCGCCGCGTCCCGCGCGATCCAGGCGATCCTCGATCCGCTGTGCGTGGCCGGGATGACGATCAACGCCGAGAGCCGTGTGAGCGTCGTCGCGGGGCCGGCGGCCAAGGAGCTGCTCGAGCAGGGCTGGCGCACCTTCCTCGTGAAGGTCCACAACCAGGCCGGCATCACCGCCGAACCGCGCGTCGAGGGGCCGAACCTCCTCCCCATGGTGAAGCCGAGCAGCGGCGCCGCCGATCCGCAGGTCGTGATCACGCCGGCCGACTCGGCCGACCGCTGGCTCGACGCCGCCTTCGTCACCGCGCAGCCCCTCCAGGCGCGGCTCTCGGGGCTCGCGCTGGAATACCGCGTGCTGCAGCTCTTCGCCCGCGACGCCGGCCCGCGCGAGGCGCGGCTCGGATTCGACGTCGGCCAGGGCACCCAGGATCTCGGCTTCCGCGCGAGCGTCCCGATCCTCTTCCGCTGCCTCCCGGCGGTGGCGGTGACGCTCGGCGTGCGCGACCACGACGGCAGCCCCACGACGGCGGCCTTCGTGTTCCGCGACGCCCGGGGGCGCGTGTGCCCCAATCCGGCCCGGCGTCTGGCCCCCGACTTCTTCTTCCACCCCCAGATCTACCGTGCCGACGGCGAGACGGTGAGCCTCGCCCCCGGGGAGTACACGGTGGAGGTGTCGCGCGGCCCCGAGTATCTCCCGCGCACGCGGCGGATCACCGTGCCGGCCGACGCCGCCACGCACCTCGAGGAATTCCGCCTCGAGCGCTGGATCCGCCCCGCCGCGCGCGGCTGGTATTCCGGCGACCACCACGTCCACGCCGCGGGCTGCGCGCACTACGAGAATCCCACCGCCGGCGTCGGGCCGGCCGACATGATGCGCCACATCCTCGGCGAGGATCTCAACGTCGGCTGCGTGCTCGCCTGGGGGCCGTGCTGGTATTTCCAGAAGCAGTTCTTCGAGGGGAAGACCTCGGCGCTCTCCCTCCCCGGCACGCTCATGCGCTACGACATCGAGGTCAGCGGCTTCCCCTCCTCGCACGCCGGCCACCTCTGCCTCCTGCGCCTCGCGGAGGACGACTATCCCGGCACGACCACGATCGAGGAGTGGCCGAGCTGGACGCAGCCGGTGCTCGCCTGGGGGAAGGCGCAGGGGGGCGTCGTCGGCTACAGCCATTCCGGCTGGGGACTCGAGCTGCCCGACGTCCTCCCCGACGGGCGGCGCGAGTTCCGCGGCCGCACCCCCGCGGCCGACTGGCGCGGCCGTGCCGCCGACCGGCTCCCCGACCACGCCATGCCGCGCTTCGACGGCATCGGCGCCAACGAGTACGTCGTCACCGCCGCCACCGGCGTCTGCGACTTCCTCTCGGCGGTCGACACGCCGGCGGTGTGGGAGCTCAACGTCTGGTACCACACGCTCAACTGCGGCCTCACGCCGCGGATCAGCGGCGAGACCGACTTCCCCTGCATCTACGGCGACAAGGTGGGGCTGGGGCGGATCTACGTGAAGCTCGACGAGGGCCGCCCGCTCGACTACGACGCCTGGGTGCAGGGGCTCAAGGACGGCCGCAGTTACTGCGGCGACGGCCTGTCGCACGTCCTCGAGTTCGCGGTGGATCACGTCGCCGTCGGCGAGGCCGGCGACGGCGGGCGCACGAGCACGCGCCTCCTCGACGCGCCGGGCGAGGTGACGGTGGCCTGCGACGTGGCGGCGCTGCTGGTCGATCCCGTGCCGACCGAGGCGGGGAAGGCGATCCGCGCCCGGCGCCTCGACGACAAGCCCTACTGGCATCTCGAGCGTGCCCGACGCGGCGACACGCGCAGCGTGCCCGTGGAGGTGATCGTCAACGGCGAGCCGGTGATCACGCATGCGCTCGAGGCCGACGGTCACGTCGAGGAGATGGCCTTCCGCGTGCCGATCGAGCGCTCGAGTTGGGTGGCGGTGCGGATCTTCCCCAGCGTCCACACCAATCCGGTGTGGGTGGAGGTGGCGGGCGAGCCGGTCCGCTCGAAGCGCAGCGCCGCCTGGTGCCGCGAGGCGGTGGACGTCTGCTGGGAGGCGAAACGCGGCAACATCCGCGCCGCGGAGCAGGAGGCGGCGCGGGCGGCCTACGACGAGGCCCGGGCGTGGTACGACCGGGTCCTCCGCGAGGCGGAGGCGGAGTGAGCCCGCGCCCGTGTCGGGCGCGGCGGGTGGGACGCGATCCTTCGGGGGGCCTTTCCATGGGCGGATCGAGCGGTCGGTGGTGGACGGGGGCGCTGCTCCTGACGGCGAGCCTGACGGCGGCGGCCCGCGGCGAGGACGCCGTCGACCGCCTCGCGCCCGAGGCGGTGCGGCGCGTGCACGAGGCGCTCGAGTCGCTCGCCACCGCACGGCGGCCGCTCGAGCGCGCCGGGCCCTTCCGCGAGTACCGCTGCAACCTCCACGTCCACTCCCTCCTCTCCCACGACAGCCGGGGGAAGGTGGCCGACATCGTGGCCGCCGCCCGGCGCGCCGGCAGCGACGCCATCCTCTTCACCGAGCACCCCGCCGCCCACTACGACTTCGTCGCCGACGGCCACTCCGGGATCGTGGACGGCGTGCTGCTCGTGCCGGGGGCGGAGACCAAGGGGCTCCTCGCCTATCCGCGGGCGACCCTCCCGGGGCACGACGCGCTCGAGCCCGGCGACCTCGTGCGCCGCATCGGCTCCGGCGGCGGGATGGCCTTCCTCTCCCACCTCGAGGAGCGGATGGACTGGAACCTCGACGGCCTCACCGGCTGCGAGATCTACAACACCCACGCCGACGCCAAGGAGGAGACGCGGCTCTATCAGATGATGAAGAACCCGCTGTGGCTCGTGCAGGCGAAGAAGGTGGTCGACGCCTACCCGCGCGAGTCGCTGGCGGCGATCGTCGATCCGCCGCTGGACTACCTGCGGCGCTTCGACGAGCTCTGCGCGGCCTACCCCCACACCGGCGTCTCCGCCAACGACGCCCACGAGAACGTCGGTCTGCGGATCACGCTGGCCGAGGGGGGCAAGGTGCGGGTCGCCGACGCCCTGGACGAGGAGATCACGACCCTCGACCGCGCCGTGGTGGCGGCCTTCACGACGATCCCCGACGACGCCGAGCCGGGCGATCTCGTCTTCAGCCTCCAGCTCGACCCCTACGAGCACAGCCTGCGCCACGTGGCGACGCACGTGCTGGCCGCCGAGCTGTCGCGCGACGCGATCGAGGAGGCGCTGCGGAAGGGACGCGCCTTCGTGGCCTTCGGATGGATCGCCGACGCCCGCGGCTTCGACTTCCACGCCGAGGACGCCGCCGGACGGCACGAGATGGGCTCGCGGGTGGCGCTCGCCGGGAATCCGCGCCTCGCCGGGCGGGCGCCGCTGCCGGGGCACTGGAAGGTGATCCGCGCCGGCACCGTGGTCCACGAGACCGACGGCGACGCCTTCGACTACGCCCCCGACACCGCCGGCCACCACCGGGTCGAGCTGTGGCTCGACATCGCCGGCCGCACGCTCCCCTGGGTGCTCTCGAACCCCATCTACGTCGACTGACGGCGCCCGAGCCGGCGCGCCGCCGCGCCGGCCCCGCCCGGCCCCCGGAGCCCGCCCGATGACCCCGCCCCGCCACCCCGCCGGCGCCGCCCCCGCGCCCCCCGGCGTGCTCGTGATCCTCGGCGCCTCCGGCGACCTCACGAAGCGCCTCCTCCTGCCGGCGCTCTTGAACCTCGCCTCCGACGGGCTCCTCCCCGACGACTTCGCCGTCGTCGGCATGGGCCGCTCCCCGCTCGACACGGCCGGCTTCCGCGCCCGGCAGCGGGCCGACATCCGCGGCTTCGCCACGCGCCCCGACTTCGACGAGGCCGCCTGGAGCTGGCTCGAGTCGCGCCTCCACTACCTCCCCGGCGAGTTCGACGACGCGGCGGCCTTCGCGCGGCTGCGCACGGCCGTCGACGCGGTGGCGGCGGGCGGCCCCGCCGCGGGCAACACGCTCCTCTACCTGGCGATCTCGCCCGAGTTCTTCTCCCTGGTCAACCGGCAGCTCGACGCCGCCGGTTTCACGCGCCTCCCCGGCACGCGGCGGATCATCGTCGAGAAGCCCTTCGGCCGCGACCTCGCCTCGGCGCGCGCGCTCAACCGCGAGCTCCTCGCCCACTGGCGCGAGGAGGAGATCTACCGCATCGACCATTACCTCGGGAAGGAGACGGTGCAGAACCTCCTCGCCTTCCGACTCGCCAACGGCATGTTCGCGCCCCTCTGGAACGGCCGTCACATCGACCACATCCAGATCTCGGCCGCCGAGACGGTGGGCGTGGAGGGGCGCGGCGGCTACTACGACCACACCGGCGCCGTCCGCGACATGATCCAGAACCACCTCATGCAGGTGCTCGCCTACCTGGGGATGGAGCCGCCGGAGTCGCTCGATCCCGGCGCGGTGCGCGACGCCAAGGCGCGTCTCCTGGCCGACGTGCGCCCCCCGACGGCGGCCGACGTGGCGGCGTCGTGCGTGCGCGGGCAGTACGGCGCGGGGAAGCAGGCCGACGGCTCCCCGGCGGTCGGCTACCGCGAGGAGCCCTCCGTCGATCCGCGGTCGGCCACGGAGACCTTCGCCGCCCTCCGCCTCCACCTCGACAACGAGCGCTGGCAGGGGATGCCGGTCTACCTGCGGTCGGGCAAGGCGCTGTGGAAGCGCGGCACCGAGGTCGTGGTGCAGTTCCGCCCGGAGGCCGGCGCCGCGCGGCAGGGCGTCTCCGACGCCGGCAACCTCCTCGTGTTCCACATCCAGCCCCACCAGGCCGTCGAGATCCGGATGTCGACGAAGCGGCCGGGGCCGGCCTTCGCCCTGCAGCGCACGGGGATGCGCTTCGACTACGCCGACGCCTTCCAGGCGGCGCGCGGCACCGGCTACGAGGTTCTCATCCACGCCGCCCTCTCCGGCGACCCCACCCTCTTCTCGCGCACCGACTTCGTCGAGCGCGCCTGGCAGATCGTGCAGCCGGTCCTCGACGCCTGGGCCGCCGCGCCCCCCGGTCACGTCCCCGATTACGCCGCCGGCACCTGGGGGCCGCGTGCCGCCGCCGAGCTCCTCGCCCGCGACGGCCGCCATTGGCACGAGATCCTCACCCGCGAGTCGCTCGCCCGCTCCCCCTTCTTCGGCGAGGCGCCGCCGCTCCTGCTCGGCGCCATGCTCCCAGCCTTCCGGCCCCGGGCCGCCTCGGCCGGCGAGACGATCGTCGCGGCGGGGGCACGCGACGACGCCATCTATTTCGTCTGCCGCGGGGCGCTCGAGGTGCTCCGCCCCGACGGCACGGCGCTCGGCGCCGTCGGCGAGGGGGAGTTTTTCGGGGAGATGGCGGTGCTCTTCTCCACGCCACGCAGCGCCACCGTCCGCGCCACGGCCGACTGCGACCTGCTCGTCCTCGACGGCGAGGACTTCCGCCGGCTCATCGAGGGCTTTCCGGCGGTGGAGGCCCGGTTCCGCGCCGTCGCCGAGGCCCGCCGCGCCGCCGACCGCTGACGTGCCTCACGGGCCGGCGGCCGGCGCCGCCGGGACTTCCCGGGGCGTCTCCGCGGGCGGTTTCGGGGGGCGGCGGCGCTGCGGCGGCAGCCCCTCGCGCGGCTCGAGGCGGTTGCGTTGCCCGGGCCGCTTCTCGAGCAGGAAGGCGTCGTAGATCCTCCCGGTGGCGGTGCGCGACTCGAAGCGCAGCGCCTCGCCGTCGATCTCCACGATCTGGAAGAGCTGCGTGTCCTCGGCGGTGCGCTCCATGAGCGGGTTCGTGTCGCTCAGGTCGTACTGCTTCGGCCCGCTCACGCTCACCACGTAGACCGTGCCGCTCGTCGCATCGACCTGGTTCACCCCCGTGGCGGCGTTGGCAAGCGCCGGAGGGGGATCGCCCGCCGGCACCACGTCGGTGCGGCCGTAGACGTGATCGTGCCCCTGGAGGACGAGGTCCACCGCGTGGCGGTCGAAGACCGGCTTCCAGGCCGCCCGCAGGGCCGCGTTGTCGCGGTTTTTGGCGGCCGAAAAGATCGGATGGTGGAAGCTGCACACCACCCACGTCGGCCGCCGGCGCGAGAGCCGCTCGTCGAGCCAGACGGCCTGCTCGGCGATCCGCTCGTTGCTGTTGAGCGCCACGAAGAGGAGCGGCCCGTAGTCGATCGCGTAGCAGGTCTCCTCGAGCCCGGCCGGCCCGTCGTCGGGCAGCGCGAACTGCGCCCGCCAGTGCGCCGCGAGCCGCCGCGGGGCGTCGTCCCCCGTGCCGACCTTCACGTACTCGTGGTTGCCGGGGATCGGGAGGGAGGGCAGCTGCGCGTGGAGGAAGGCCCCGGCCCGGAACCACTCCCCCCACTGCTCGTCGGCGTCGCCCCGATTGACGAGATCGCCGGAGTGGACGAGGAACGCCGCGTCGGGGGCATGCTTCCCCGCCTCGCGCACCACCCGCGACCAGGCGGAGAGGATGTCGTTCTGCGCGTCGCCGAAGTGGACGAAGCGCAGCCGGCGCGGCCCGGCCGGCGCCGTCGTGAACTGGAACCACTCGCTCCAGTTGACGCCATCCCCCACCCGGTAGGCGTAGGGGGTGTCGGGCTCGAGGTCGACGAGCGCCGCCTCGTGGCAGCGGCAGGGGCCCAGATCGGTCTCGAGCCGCGTGCTGCGGGCGGGGATGGTCACCGCGCGCGAGCGGAACTCCGGCCCGTCGGTGGCGGCGGCCACCTGCGCCACGGCGCCGGTCGTCTCGGGGCCCGTGCGCCAGGCGACGGCCGCGCCGCGCGTTGGGTCGGCGCCCGGAAAGAGGATCACCCGGTCGGGCAGCCGCGACGGCCGGTGGGCGTCGAACGGCGACACCGCGGGGGGCGGCCCGGCGTGCGTGTGGGGCGGTCCGTCGTCGTGGGCCCGAGCCCCCCCGGCCGCGAGGGCCACGCCGAGCGAGAGCGCCATCCGGGCCCGCTTCCAGGATTCCATCGGCCTCCGCTCCCTGCGCGTTGCGGCTCCGCCATGACGGGTCGCCGCGGACCGCGGCTCCCCTCCGCCGCTGCGAGTCTACCGTCGCGCCCGGCACGGCTCCGCTACGATGCTGGCCGGCCGTCGCCCGCGCGGGTCCGGCCGCCGCCCTCCCGGACGCCGCCCGCCGCCCCCATGCACGTCCATCTCGTCCAGTTCGACGTCGCCTGGGGCGACCCCGACGCCAACCGGCGGAAGGTCGCGGCGCTCGTGGATCGCGCCGCGCCCGCCGCCGGCGACATGATCGTCCTCCCCGAGACCGCCTTCACCGGCTTCGACCTCGACCCCGCCCGCACCCTCCCCGACGCCGCGGCCGGCGCGGCCTTCGTGGGCGAGCTCGCGCGCCGCTGCCGGTGCACCGTGGTCGGGGGGATCGTCGCCCCGGACGCGCACGGCCGGCCCGCGAACGTCGCGCTCACCTGCGGCCCCGACGGCGCGATCCTCGCCCGCTACGCCAAGATGCGCCCCTTCACCCTCGGCGGCGAGGCCACGGTCCACGCCGCCGGCGACACGATCGCCCTCTTCCCCTGGCAGGGGCTCACCGTCGCCCCCTTCATCTGCTACGACCTGCGCTTCCCCGAGCTCTTCCGCGCGGCCGTGCAGCGCGGGGCCGAGATGTTCGTCGTCATCGCCAGCTGGCCCGCCCGCCGCACGCACCACTGGCGCACGCTGCTGGAGGCACGGGCGATCGAGAACCAGGCGGTCGTCGTCGGCGTCAACCGCTGCGGCACCGATCCCCACGCCACCTACCTCGGCCGCAGCATCGTGGCGAGCCCGCACGGCCACGTGGTCGCCGACGCCGGCGAGCGCGAGCACGTCGTCAGCGCCCGGATCGACCCCGACGAGATCCGCGCCTGGCGGCGCGACTTCCCCGCGCTCCTCGACATCCGCCCCTGACGCGGTCCTTGGGGCCCCGGGCCCTTCTCGGCTATCTTCGTGCTTCGGGGGCGGGGATCGCCCGGCGCTCGGCCGGGATCGGCCGCGGCCAGGCCACGACGCACAGGGGAGGCAGCGATGCGGACGATTGCCACGCGCATGACGGCGCGGTCGATGGCGGTGCGGGGGATCGCGTGGGGCTGGCTCGCCGTGACGGCCGCCACCGCCCCCGCCGGAGAGGCGACCCTCTACCGCGACACCTGGGGCGTGCCGCACGTTTACGCCGACACCGAGGCGGCGGGTTACTACGCGCTGGGCTACGCCCAGGCGGAGGATCGCCTCGAGGACATCTACCTCGCCATCCGCGAGGCCACCGGCCAGATGGCCGAGGTGCGCGGCGCCCGCTCCCTCGAGAACGACTACCTCATGCGCCTCTTCCACAACGACACGATCCACGCGAAGTACCTCGACACCGCGCCCCCCCACGTCCAGGACGCGATCCGCGGCTTCGCCGCCGGGATCCGGGCCTACGTCGCCGAGCATCCCGACGAGGCGGCGGAGGTGAAACTCGAGATCGCCGACTGGCACCCGCTGGCCGTGGGCCGCGCCATGATCCTCCGCTGGCCGATCGGCACCATGATGGGCGATCTGCGCAACTCCCCCGAGCCCGTGAAGCCGGCGATGGGGTCGAACCAGTGGGCCGTCTCCCCCGCCCGCTCCGCCGACGGCCGGGCGATCCTCCTCTCCGACCCGCACCTCACCTGGGAGGGGCTCGCCGTCCTCTACGAATCGCGCCTCCACGCCGGCACGATGCACACCTGCGGCTATTCGCTCGTGGGCACGCCGATGATGGCGATCGGCCACAACGAGCGCACCGGCTGGGCGCTGACCACCGGCGGCCCCGACACCTCCGACGTCTACCGGATCGAGATCCGCAACGACCCGCGGCTCGAGTATCGCTACGACGGCGTGTGGAAGCCGATCAAGGAGGGGGAGTTCACGTTCCGCGTCAAGGACGCCGAGCCCCTCCGGGCCCGCTTCTACTCCACCCACCTCGGCCCGGTGATCAGCGGCCTCGACCTCGAGAAGGGGGTCGCTTACGTCGGCGCGAGCCCCTACACCGAGCAGGTCGGGCTCTACGACCAGTTCTATCAGATGGGCCTCGCCCGCGACGTGCACGAGGTCAACGCGGCGCTGGCCAAGCACCAGTACAACGAGCAGAACGTCATGAGCGCCGACTGCGATGGCAACATCGCCTACGTCCGCAACGGCGCCACGCCCGTGCGCCCCGACGGCTTCGACTACCGCCGCCCCCTCGACGGCACCACCAGCGCCACCGCCTGGAAGGAGCTCCATCCCCAGCACGAGCTGGTGACGATCACCAATCCCCCCCAGGGCTACATGCAAAACTGCAACATCAGCCCGGTGAACATGATGGTCGACTCGCCGCTGCGGCCGGAGAACTATCCCCCCTACGTCTTCAACGCCACCTGGGACCAGAACAACCCCCGCGGCCGGCGCACGATCGAGCTCCTCCACAACGACGCCTCGGTGACCGAAGAGGAGGCGAAGTCGTACGCCCTCGACGTCCACGACCGGCTGGCCCGGATCTGGCAGGCGGAATTGCGCCGCTGCACCGAGACCGACCCCGCCTGGAACGCCGACGAGGAGACGCGCAAGGCCGTGGAGGTGATCCTCGCCTGGGACGGCGAATACCTCCCGGAGAGCCGCGGGGCGGCGCTGTTGAAATTCTGGCGGCTGGCCTGCGGCGAGAAGCTCGACCTCGCGCCGCTCCACAACGAAGGCCGCCTCGACGACGCCGTCCGCCAGGAGGCCCGCGGGCTCTTCCGCGCCACGATCGACCGGATGAAGGAGCGCTACGGCACCTGGGACATCCCCTGGGGCGAGGCCCATGTCGTGGGCCGGGGCGGCCGGTTCTTCCCCGCCCCCGGCGCCGACTTCGACAAGGGGCACAAGGAGGCCAACTTCTCCGAGACGCTCATGGACGTCCGCAGCGCCGAGGATCCCGCCAAGCCGGGGCGCTTCGTCGCCAACTCCGGCTCCATGGCGGTGATCCTCATGTTCTTCGGCCCCGACGGCGTGGAGAGCTTCACCTGCACCCCCTGGGGCCAGTCGGCCCACCCCGACTCGCCGCACTACGTCGACCAGGCCGAGAAGCTCTACTCGAAGCGCGAGATGAAGAACACCTGGTGGGACAAGAAGGCGCTGCTGGAGCACGTCGAGTCGGAGAAGACGTTCCGCTGGCCGGCGGAGTGACGGCGTCGTCGGGTGGGTTTGCGTGACGCGGGATTGCGTCGCGCGGGATTGCGTGACGCGGGTTTGCGTCGCGAGGGTTTGCGTCGCGCGGGCTTCGGGGTCGTCCAGGCCCCCTCTCCCGGACGTTCGCTCCGGCCATCCTGGCCTCCGCTCTCTCGGGGCCGCCTGCGCTCCGCCATCCATGGCTCCGCTGGCCGGCCACGCCGGGCGAGGGAGCCTGGGCGACCCCTCGCTGCGAGGTCGCGCCAGGGGGGCTTGCGTCGCGCGGGCTTGCGTCGCGCGGGCTTCGGGGTCGTGCCGGGGGAGCTTCGTGGTTGGGGTGCGTCGCTACTCGCTTCGCGGGAGGGCGTCGCAGGCGGCCAGGGCGCGGAGGGGGAGGGTGGTGCCGCTGTAGGTGATGAAGTGCCAGGAGTCGGTGTTGAGGCTGCGGGTCCACCAGCGGCCGCTCTCGCGTTGGTTGGCCAGTAGCCAGTCCACACCGCGGCGCACCGCCGGGTCGTCGGCGGCGACGCCCGCCTCCCGCAGCACGAGCACGGCCAGGCCGGTCATGTGGCCGTCGCTCGCGGGGGCGTCGTGATCGGGCTCCGCGCGGAGCTTCTCGGCCCGGTTGCCGCCGCCCCAGGCTTCCGGCGCGGCGAACGTGCGGATCGACCAGCCGCCGTCGGCGCGCTGCTGGCCGCGCAGCATCGCGATCGTCGCCTCGCGGCCCGGCGCATCGAGGATGCCCGGGAAGCGCGTCGAAGCCTGGAGCAGGAGGACCCGTCCGTAGTCGTGAGGCGGGGGAGTGTCGCGGAGCCAGGCCCGCAGACGCCCCACGCCCGCCGCGAGCGCCGGGGCCGTGCCCCCTTCGGCGTGCTCGAGCCACCCCGGCGCCGTCGCCATCGCGGTCGCCGCTACGGTCGCCTCGTGGAAGGCGTCGGATTCGTACGGCGGCCAGCAGTCGAGCGTCCCCCAGGTGCCGGTGTCTTCCTGGATCGAGAGCATCAGCGCGAGCGCCGCGTCGGTCTCGGCCGAGCGTGATCCGCGCACATGCCGGTCCCAGGAGGCCAGTCCCGCCGCCAGGTAGATCACCTGCGCCGGCTTCGTCGACTTCCGCAGGGCCTCCCGGTCCTGCCCGGAGAGCTCGGTAAGTTGCTCGTGGAAGAATCGCAGCGTGTCCTCCGGCGGCGGCCCGAGCGCCGCGGCGAGCGCCGGCCGGTCGATCATGTAGGTGCCGTTGGTGTGGCAGCTGATGCAGCGCCGCTCGCCGCTCCAGGCCACCGCCCCCTGCTCGACATGCTCGCGCGCCATCGCCAGCGACACCGCGTCGCGCCGCGGCTCATCGGCCGAGGCCGCCGGCACGGCGATGGCGCCGAAGCGGTACTGCACCCCTTCGGCGGCCGGGGCCGGGCCCACGGCGCAGGCCACGAGGCCCGCCGCCACGGCGACGGCGGGGACGCGATACCCGGAGCGGGCGAGTCTGCCTACCATGGGGGGCTCCTGGGGAGTGGCGGCGCCGCCCGCACGTGCCCGGCGGCGCCATGAGCCTAGCAGGCCAGCCGGGAAGCGGATCGGCTGCCGGCCGCGGCTCCAGCGGTGCGATGGGGAAAAGGGCCATGGTCGATATCCGTTTCCGATCCCTGCTCACGCTGCTCACGCTGCTGGTGCTCGCCGGCCTTTCGGCAGGCCCGCCCGGCGGCGTGGCGGCCGCCGACGAGCCGCATGCCCCAGGCGGCTTTTCCCACCATCCCGACATCCGCGTCGAACTCTGGGCCCGCGAGCCGCTCGTCGTCGATCCGGTGGCCCTCGCCTTCGCCCCCGACGGCGCCTGCTACGTCGTCGAGATGCGCGATTACCCCCTCGGCGTGGATTCCAACGGCACCCCCGGCGGCACCGTCCGGCGCCTGCGCGACACCGACGGCGACGGCACCGCCGACGAGTCGGTGCTCTTCGCCGAGGGGCTGTCGTTCCCCACCTCGGTGCTCCCCTGGGGCGACGGCGTGCTCGTCTGCGCCCCGCCGGAGGTCCTTTACCTCGCCGACACCGACGGCGACGGCCGCGCCGACTTGCGCCGCGTCGTCCTCGACGGCCTCGTCCGCGGCGTCACCGACAGCAACGCCAACAGCCTCCGCTTCGGCGTCGACGGCCTCGTCCATCTGGCCAACGGCGGCAACGGCGGCCGCGTCGCCTGGCGCGGCGGTACCGCGGACGGCCAGCCCGGGGGGGAGGCCGGCCTGCCTGCCGCGCCGCTCGACCTGCGCGGCGCCGATCTCGCCTTCGATCCCGACCGCGGCCGGCTGCGCCGCACCTTCCGCACCGGCGGCGGCTTCGGCCTGGTGAGCGACGACGCCGGCCACTCCTTCACCACCTACAACATCGACCACCTCCTCGCGCGGATCGTGCCCGTCGAGCAGGTCGAGCGCGCCCGCGACGTCGAGCCCTTCCTCCCCACCGCCGGCATCTCCGACCACGGCGCCTCGGCGCCCCTCTTCCCGGTCTCGGTCGCCGCCACGCGCCCCAACCATCCCGAGCAGGCCGGCCGCTTCTCCTCCTCCGGCGGCATGGGCTTCCTCGACGGCAGCCCCTTCGCCGACCGGCTCGCCTCGAGCGCCCTGGTCTGCGACGTGGTCACGAACCTCGTCCACCGCGACCGCCTCGTGGACGACGGCGCCGTCTTCCGCGGCTCGCGCGCCCCCGAGGAGACCGACTGCGAGTTCCTCGCCTCGCCCGATCCCGCCTTCCGCCCGGTGGCCATCGAGCCCGGTCCCGACGGCGCGCTGTACCTCGCCGATTGGTCGAACCCCATCATCGGCCACTATCAGACCAGCCTGCGCCATCCCGATCGCGACAAGACCTCCGGCCGCATCTGGCGCGTCACCGCGAAGGGACGCCCGCTCGTCGCCCGCCGCAAGCTATCCCCCCTGCCCGTCGACGAGCTCCTCGCCGAACTTCGCTCACCGGAACGATGGAACCGGCAACTCGCCAAGCGCGCGCTCGCGGATCGCCCGGCGGAACAGGTGTTGCCCGCGCTCCGACGCTGGATCGCCACGCTCGGCCCTGAGGACGCCGCGGCCCGATTCGAGGCCCTCGGCGTCTTCGCCAGCCACGAGACCGTCGAAACGAATCTCCTCT
>CAISKG010000582.1 GCA_903885855.1 uncultured Planctomycetaceae bacterium | reverse complement strand
GACGATCACCACCTTGCCGTCGAGACGCATGTGCCTGACCTCCCGTCGCCGAGTCTAGCCGTCCGTGGAAAAAGTCATCCATGACCTTTTTCCACTCATGACACCCCGAAAAAGCCGAGGTTTTTCTGGGGTGTCTGCCGCCGCATCCAGCGGCGGACCATGTCGGCCACGGCCTGCTAGCCGGCCGTGGGCGACGGATCCACGCCCTCCCACGGCACTCCCGCCACGATCACGCCGCGCACCGCCAGCCGCGGCGAGAGGACGACGACGTCGGCCCGCTTGCCCACGGCGAGGCTGCCGGTCTCGCCGTCGATCCCCGCCCGCTCCGCCGGCGTGAGCGACGCCATCCGCACCACCGCCGCGAGCCCCACGTCGCTCGCGGCGTGCATCGTGCGCAGCATCCGGTCCATCCCCGCCACGCTGCTGGCCAGCGCCCCCCCGGCGCGGCCCACCCGACCGTCGCTCTCGAACCACGTCGCGTCGTCCCCGGCCCCGAAGCGGTAGCGCCCCGGCGGCATGTCGAGGGCCCGGCTGGAGTCCGTCACCAGGCACAGCCGCCGCGGCCCCAGCATCCGCGCCGCGAAGGCGAGGAGATCGGGGGCGAGATGCTCGCCGTCGGCGATCACCTCGGTGCTCATCTCCGGCGTGGCGAGCACGAATTGCTCCATCCCCGCGCGCATGGGCGTCCCGAAGCGGGCCCGCAGCGACGCCACCGAGCTCATCGCGCACCAGAAGTGGTCGACGTGGCGCACCCCGGCCGCGAAGGCCCGCGCCATCTCCTCCCACGAGGCGTTGGAGTGGCCGCAGGTGACGAGGCAGCCGCGCCGCGCCGCCGCCCGGTAGAACGCGGCCGCCCCCGGCAGCTCGGCGGCGCAGGTCGCCACGCGCACCAGGTCGTCGCGGAACCAGGCCGCGTACTCCGCCGGGCGGGGATCGCGGCGGCCGGCGACGGCATGGCAGCCCACCTTCTCGGCGGCGAAGTAGGGCCCGTAGACGTGCACCCCGCCGATCCGGGCGCCGTCGGCGGGCCGCGCGGCGGCGCGCACCGCACGGCAGGCGGCGAGCATGGCCCGGATCCGCTCCGGGGACCCGGTGGTGGTGGTGGGGAAGATCGTGGTGGTGCCGTGGCGCGTGTGGGCTGCGATCGCCGCGCGCACCGCCTCGGGGGTCGCGTCCATGAAGTCGGCCCCGCCGCCGCCGTGGACGTGCAGATCGACGAAGCCCGGCGCCACGAAGCCCCCGCCGGCGTCGACGACCCGCGCCCCGCGCGGCACGCGCCCGCCGCGTCCCACGCGCGTGATCCGGCCGTCGCGGCACTCCACCACCGCGTCGGGCAGGAGGCGATCGGGGAGCACGGCCGTGCCCCCCCGCACCACGAGCACCCCCGCCCCGCGCGCCGGCCGCCCGGGCCCCGCGCCCCGCGGCGTCATGCCGGCGCCAGGACGCTCTTCACGACCCCCCCGGAGTGCATCGCCTCGAAGGCCTCGTGCCACTCCTCGAGCGGCCACACGCCCCCGATGATCGGCCGCACGTCGAGCGCCCCGCCGGCCAGGAGCGCCAGCACGCGCTCCCAGATCGGCCAGTTGTGGCTGTAGCTCCCCTGGAGCGTGACGTTCTTCTGCACCAGCGGGTCGAGCGACATCCCCAGCGGCTGCCGGCCCCACCCCACCTTGCTGATCCACCCCGCCGGCCGCACCACGTCGAGCGCCGTCGCCAGCGTGGCGCTCACCCCCGCCGCGTCGATCACGCCGTCGCAGCCCAGGCCGTCGCGCGCGAAGGCCCAGTCGCGCGGGCTGCCCACGATCGCCTCGCAGCCGTAACGCTCGGCCACCGCGAGGCGCGTCCGGTCGGCCTCGAGGCCCACCACCGCCACCTCCGCCCCGCACAGCCGCGCCATCGCCGCGCAGAGGATCCCGATCGTGCCCGGCCCGAGCACGATCACCCGGTCGCCGGGCTCGATCCGCGCGTTGCGCACCGTGGCGTTGTAGGCCACGCAGCAGGGCTCGGTGAGGCAGGCCTGCTCGAAGGGGAGCCCGTCGGGCACGCGGTGGAGGATCCGCGCCGGCACGCGCACGAAGCGCGTCATCGCGCCGTCCACGCCGTAGCCGAAGCCCTTCCGGGTGGGATCGAGGTTGTAGAGCCCGCGGCGCGTCAGCGGGCTGTCGGCGGAGATGATCGCCGCCGTCTCGCTCACCACCCGCTCGCCCTCCTTCCAGCCCTCCACCGCCCCCCCCACCTCGGCGATCCGGCCGCCGAATTCGTGCCCCAGCACGACCGGATAGTTCACCTGCCAGGAATGGTCGCCGGTCCACTGGTGCAGATCGCTGCCGCAGACGCCGACGTTGGCCACCTCCAGCAGCACGTCGCCGGGGCCGATCGCCGGCCGCGCCATCGGCCGCAGCTCCACCGAGCCCTTGGTGGCGGCGAAATTGACGACGCCGGGAAACGTGGTCGGCATGGAGGGGCTCCGGGGAGGGGCGGCGCGGGCCCTCAGGCGCGCGACGGCAGCGGCTGGCGGTGGACCGCCTCGCAGATCATCCGCAGCGACGCCTCGAGGTCGCCATCGGCGGTCTTGAACGAATCGGCGTCGATCGTGAGCGGCGCCCCGAGGACCACCAGCGGCGCCCCGTACTCCGGGCAGCGGATCGCCTGCTCGAGCGACAGCCCCCCCACCGCCTGCACCGGCACGCGGACCGCCGCCACCACCTCGCGCAGCCGATCGAGCGGGCTCGGCATCCGCCCCCCCGCCGCCGCGATCCCGCGCCGCTCGTCGTAGCCGACGTGGTGGATCACGTAGTCGCAGCCCAGATCCTCGAGCCACTTCGCCCCGGCGACCATGTCGTCGCAGATCATGTTGTCGCCCATCACCCCGACGCCGAAGTCGCGCCCCGCCTTCACCACGCACTTCACCGTCTCGGCGTGGGCCCGGGCCATCACCACGACGTGCGTCGCCCCCGCCTTGGCCATCATCTCGGCCTCGAGGTAGCCGCCGTCCATCGTCTTCAGGTCGGCCACCACCGGCACCCCGGGAAACGCCCCCCGCAGCGCGCGCACGCCGTGCAGCCCCTCGGCCAGGATCAGCGGCGTGCCCGCCTCGAGCCAGTCGACCCCCGCCCGCAGCGCCAGCGCCGCCGTCTCGAGCGCCTCGTCGATGTCGGTGAGGTCGAGCGAGATCTGGACGACCGGACGGGTGATGGGGAGGGCTGGCATGGGGATCCCGGAGGAAGTCGTGGCGCCGGGCCGGGCGTCAGTCGTGGTACTCGTACTTGAACCTCCCCGGCGACGGCACCGGGTAGGTGAAGTCGGGCAGGAGCCGGACCGGCGCCGGCGAGTTGGCCGTGAAGCCGGCCACGTCCTTCGTCAGGTCGTAGTCGCCCTTGATGAGCTCGTCCCACGTCACGACCTTCCCCGTGTGGGCGGCGATCCGCCCCATCGCCGTCGCCAGGCTCGCCTCCGCCCCCCGCACCGCCTCGTTGTAGGGCTTGTCGTTGATGATCGCGTCGACGAGGTGCTCCCACTCCACGCGGTAGGGATTCGGCTCCGGCTGCTCGGCCGTCCAGAGGAGCTTGTCCTTGTCCTCCGCCTGCCCCTTGTAGATCGCGCACCGCGCGGGCGAATGGCCGCTGGCGGAGATCGTGAAGGCCCCCTTCGTGCCGCGCCCGAAGACGCCGAACTTCTGGTCGCAGTTCTTGATGTGGCGGCCGGAGTAGAAAAACTTCGTCCCGTCGGGGAACGTGTACTCGACGGCGTAGTTGTCGAAGTTCTGGTCGTCCATCTTCAGCTTCTCGTGCCGCCCGCCGGTGGCCTCGGCCGTCACCGGCCACGCCCCCTTCATCCAGCACACCTCGTCGATGTGGTGGACGTAATAATCGCTGAAGATCCCGCCCGAGGCCCAGATGAAGCCGTGGAAGCGCCGGATCTGCCAGAGCAACTCGCTGATCCCCTCCGGCGGTCCGGGGAAGAGGTTCGGGCTCTGCGCCGGCGTGTGCATCCGGTAGCCGCGGAAATCCATCAGCTCCCCCGCCTCGCCGGCCCGGAGCCGCTCGTGGAGCTCGCGGCGCCGCTCGCAGTGGCGGCACATCAGCCCGACACCGACCTTGAGATTCTTCTCGTCGGCCTTCTTCGCCAGCTCGATGATCCGCTGCGTGCTCGGCCCGTCGAGCGAGACGGGCTTCTCCATGAACGTGTGCACCCCCTTCTCGATCGCGTAGGCGAAGTGCGCCGCCCGGAAGGCGACGGGGGTGGCGAAGATGGCGATGTCGCCCGGCTTGAGATAGTCGATCGCCTCCTTGTAGGCGTCGAAGCCGACGAACACCCGCTCGTCGGGCACGTCGAACTTCCCCTCGAACTGCTCCCCGATCGACCGCCGCACGATGTCGGCCCGCTCCTTGAAGACGTCGGCCATGGCCACGAGCTTCAGCGGCGCCCCCTGCACGGACAGCGCGTCGACCGCCGCCCCGCCGCCGCGGCCGCCGCAGCCGATGAGGGCGATGCGGATCGCGTCGCTCCCGCCGGGAAACACCTTCGGCACCTCGGCCTGCTTCTCCTGGGCCGCGGCCACGCCCGCGCCGGCCAGCGCCGCTCCCGCGGCCGCCGTGGTGTCGAGGAATCGCCGCCGCGAACTGCGGCCGCTGGTGGTGGGCTGGGAAGAGGGCTGCGTCGCTTCGTCGCGGGGCATGGGTGTCCTCGGGTTGTGCGGACCGGTCCGGGCACGGGGCCGGAGGATCGGGACGCGTGGCAGACTCGGCGGTTTGCGGATCGCTGGGGGCCTCGGCTCGCGGGGCGCTGGATGCCCGCGGCAGGGCAGGGGACCGGCGCGCGTGTGCTGGGTATCGGCTCCCCCGGGGCGGATTCTAAATCCCTGACACGCAGCCTGAAAGCACCGCCCGGGGGGGCACCGCGCCGCCTCGCCCGGCCGGGGCGGATCGGTGTCAGATGGTTGGCGTCGCTGGCGGGCGTTGCGTGTGCCGCTCGGGGGGCGCCCATGCGCGTTCGGCCGCTTGGGGGGCGTGCGTGTGCGCCGCTCGGGGGGCGCCCGTGCCCCGTCGCCGGACGTTCGCTCCGGCCATCCCTGGCCTCCGCTCTCTCCGCGTCTGCGGCGCTTCGCCATCCTGGCTTCGCTTGCAG
>CAISKG010000581.1 GCA_903885855.1 uncultured Planctomycetaceae bacterium | reverse complement strand
GCCCCGCTCCGCGCGCCGCCGGCCGCCCCGCCGGCCCCGGCCGGCCCGCGCGGCGAGCGTGCCGTGCTCATCAGCCCCATCCGCCGCCGCATCGCCGAGCGGCTCGTCGAGGCGCAGCAGCAGGCGGCCCTCCTCACGACCTTCAACGAGGTCGACATGAGCGCCGTGATGGCCCTGCGGAACAAGTTCAAGGATTCCTTCCAGCAGCGGCATGGCGTGAAGCTCGGCTTCATGTCGTTCTTCGTGCGCGCGGCGGTCGAGGCGCTGCGGGCGGTGCCGCAGGTCAACGCGGAGTTCCGCGATCCCCACATCGTCTACCGCGATTACGCCGACATCGGCATCGCCGTCGGCGGCGGCAAGGGGCTCGTCGTGCCGGTGCTGCGCAGCGCCGAGACGCTCTCCTTCGCCCAGATCGAGCAGGCGATCGGCGACTTCGCCCGTCGCGCCGCCGACAACAAGCTCAAGCTGGAGGAGCTGCAGGGGGGCACCTTCACCATCTCCAACGGCGGCGTCTACGGCTCGATGATGAGCACGCCGATCATCAATCCGCCGCAGAGCGGCATCCTCGGCCTCCACGCCATCACCGACCGGCCCGTGGCGGTCGACGGGCAGGTGGTGATCCGGCCGATGATGTACGTCGCCCTGACCTACGACCACCGCCTCGTCGACGGCCGCGAGGCGGTGACTTTCCTGAAGCGGATCAAAGACACCGTCGAGGAGCCGTCGCGGCTCATGCTCGAGGTCTGACCGCGCCCCAGGCGGAGACGGCGCTTCGGCGCGGGAGCGATTCCGACATGCGATCCTTCGACGTGGTGGTGATCGGCGGCGGGCCGGGGGGCTACGTGGGCGCGATCCGCGCCGCCCAACTCGGCTTCTCGGCCGCGGTGGTGGAGCGCGAGGAGCGCCTCGGCGGCACCTGCCTGCGGGTCGGCTGCATCCCCTCCAAGGCGCTGCTCGAATCGAGCCGGCGCTTCGAGGAAACGCGCGGCGGGCTCGCGCACCACGGCATCCAGGTGGGCTCGGTGGCCCTCGATCTGGCCGCCATGATGCGCCGCAAGGACGAGGTCGTGGCGACGCTCGCCAAGGGGATCGACGCCCTCCTGGCGAAGCACAAGGTGGCGCGGGTGCGCGGCACGGGCCGCCTCGCCGGCGCCGGCCGGGTGGCGGTGACGGCCGCCGACGGCGCGATCGAGACGCTCGCCGCGGAGCGGATCGTGCTGGCCGTGGGGAGCGTGAGCGTGGTGCTCCCCGGCGTGGAGGTGGACGGCACGGCGGTGGGCACGAGCACCGAGGCGCTCGCCTACGACGCCGTGCCCCGGCATCTGGTGGTGATCGGCGGCGGCTACATCGGCCTGGAACTCGGCAGCGTGTGGCGCCGGCTCGGCTCGCAGGTCACGGTGCTCGAGTACGCCGATCGGATCCTGGCCGGCATCGACGCCGAGATCGCCGCCGAGGCGCTCGTGCAGTTTCGCCGTCAGGGCCTCGACATCCGCCTGGGGACGCGCGTCCGCGCGGCCCGGGCCGCCCCCGGCGGCGGCGCGGTGGTCGAGTGCGAGGGACTCGAGCCGATCCATTGCGACCGCGTGCTCGCCGCCACCGGCCGCCGGCCGGCCACCGCCGACCTCGGCCTCGACACCGTCGGGCTGGCCACCGACCCCCGCGGCTGCATCCCCGTCGACGGGCTGTTCCGCACCGCCGCCCCGGGCGTGTACGCGATCGGCGACTGCATCCCCGGCCCGATGCTCGCCCACAAGGCCGAGGAGGACGGCGTCGCCTGCGCCGAGGGGATGAAGTCGGGGCGAACGCACGTCGATCACGACCTGGTGCCGGCGGTGGTCTTCACCCACCCCGAGATCGCCGCCGTGGGACGCACCGAGGAGAAGCTCCGCGAGCAGGGCGTCGCCTTTCGCAAGGGCGTCTTCCCCTTCCGGGCCAACGGTCGGGCACGCACCCTCGACGACACCGTGGGGAAGGTGAAGGTCCTCGCCGACGCCGCCACCGACCGCGTCCTCGGGGTGCACGTCATCGGGCCGGCGGCGGGGGACATCATCGCCGAGGCGGCGGCCGCCATGGCTTTCGGCGCCAGCGCCGAGGACATCGCCCGCGTCTGCCACGCCCATCCCACGCTGCCGGAGGCGCTCAAGGAAGCGGCCCTGGCCGTCGACGGCCGGGCGATCCATTCCTGACCCGCTACCAGCGCCAGCCGAAGCCGACGTCGGAGAAGAAGGGGGCGGCCTCGTCGTCGAGCCCCCAGCCGACGCGCAGGCCGACCTCGAGATTCTCCGTCACGAGGTAGTGCGTGCCGGGGCTGAAGAAGGGGCGCGTGCTGTCGATCGGGAGGCCCTGGGTGATCGTCTCGAACCACTCGGCGTGGATCTCCCAGCGCTCCGTGATCGGCATGCGCAGGATCGCCGTCGGGGCCCAGCGGCTGAACCATCCGGTCTCCCACTCGGCGTAGGAGTAGCGCAGCGACGTGTCGAACCGCCACTCCCCCGGCAGCTCCCACCCCGCCACGAGCGTGGCCACGGGCACCGTCCCCCAGACGTCGCCCGAGGTGGGGGTGCTCGCCTCCATGATGAAGCAGCTCTCGGGGATGAGGCCGTCCTGGGTGGTGACCGCGGCCTTGAGCCCGTAGAGGATCGCGGCGTCGTAGAGGGCCAGGCCGTCGAAGCGCCCCTCGCCCACCTCCACGCTCGTGACCACGTTTCCCTGGGCGTTGACGCCGTAGTTCACGCCGAAGCGCCACTCCAGCCAGTCGGTGGCGCCGGCGCGCAGGAGGTATTCCGGCACGTTGTTGGTGGGCAGGCCGGTGCGGTTGTCGATGTACACCCACGAGCCTTCCTGGAGCAGGGTGCCCGGCTCGATGAGGTGGCTCGAGGGGGTGAAGGCGTCGCGGTCGGTGCCCAGGTCGCCGGCCGCTGACCTGCCGCTCGCCGGCCGGCGCCGTGGTGTCGGCCGCGCGGCGCGTCAG